>CAUZRT010000152.1:0-8090 GCA_963582235.1 Lentisphaeria bacterium | reverse complement strand
GCTATGCTTGCCGGCAGTGACGCGATTCAGACCATTTCAATCGGAACCAAATGGTGCCGGGGTCACGGCTGTGGCGGTGACATGCAGCTTGGGCAAAGGGCGACCGCCGCCAGCATCGAAGTGCTGAAGGCGCGGTTGCAGAACACCGACTTGCTTATTGTCGTCGCCTGCCTTGGACGCGGGACGGCCTCCGGCGGCATACAGATTCTTGCGCGACTCGTACGGGAAATGCAGCTTCTGGCGTTCTTTTTCGTCACCATGCCCTTCGCCGTCGAGGGGAATGGCCGGCGCGAAACTGCCGAGACCGCGGTCAGCGAGTTGCGCAAAAACGCTGACATCGTCGTCGCCATTGAGAACGATCTTCTCTTTACCACCGTGCCGGCAGACACCAAAGCTGATGATGCTTTCCGGCTGGCCGACAAGATTCTCGCCGACGGCGTCATGGGGATCGCCGAATTGATTCGATGCCGCGGGCTGATCTCCGTTGACTTCGCCAGTGTTCGCACCTTGTTGAAGAACAGAGATGCCTTTTGTTCGTTCGGCATCGGTCGGGCCAAGGGTAAGAATCGGACGAAGCGGGTTGTCGACGAGTTATTCAAGTCGCCGATGATGGGCGGCGATGAAATCGTCAGCCGTGCAAGTGCAGTCGTCGCCACGCTCATCGGCGGCAAAGATCTTCAAATCGGTGAGACCAACGAGTGTCTGTCACGTCTCAATAGTCGCCTGGGACCATCGACGAAAACCTATATCGGTGCTAATGTAATCGAGGACAAGACCGACGGCATTCAGTTGACGCTGATTGCCGTTCGCTACGTGGACGAGCCGGCGGCCGATGCCGAAGCGGAAACACGGATCGAGGCATTGCCGCCGAAGCGCTCAAAGTCCGGAAAGTACCGGACGCAGATCGTCGATGATGACCGTCAGTTTGACTTGCCCTTCGCCGAGGAAACGTTGTCCGTCGGCATTTTCGGCAACGTATCGGCAACCACGTATGCCGGGGAAAATCTCGACATTCCCACCTTTCAGCGGCGAGGCGTAATCCTTGATCTAGAGACGTGAAACGTGTTGGAGCGAAGAAAAAATTCGCCGCCGGCGGAAAACGTGAAACGAAAGCCTCGAATCCGATGCGGGTATGGTCTCATCTCGCTTCGCGAATCTACTGTCCTGTCGCCAACACCTAACAAGCCGGATTCAATCATGTACAAGGCACTCAACCTACGCAGCTTTGCACTTACTACGCACTACGCACTACGCACTACGCACTACGCACTACGCACCACGCACTATGTCTGATTTTCAACGCATCGAAACACCGCAGGACGATCCGCAGCAGACGGGCGGTTCGCCGCCCCCCGGTGGCGGCGCCCATGATGTCGCGAGCCGTGAGAAACGCGGTGCCGGACGCGGCTGTTTTTGGGGCTGTGGGCTCTCGGCGATCGTCGTCTTTATCATTGCCGTGGCAGCGGTGCTGGTGTTGTCATCGAGAATCGGTACTGAAGTTGGACCCGCGATCTGGTCCGGCCTGGCAGCGGAACCGGACAACATCGTCGAAAGTGTAATCGTCGCCGGCGATCCCGATCGAAAGATCGCTGTCATTCGTGTCAGCGGCATCATTTATTCGGGGACACGTTACTCAAGCGATAACGCGGCATCGGAGACGCTGATCAAGCAGCTCGAGAAGGCGCGCCGCGATCCCGACGTTGTCGGCGTCATGCTTGACATGAACACCCCGGGCGGGGAGGTCACCGCCACGGACGAGATCTATCATGCGATTCAGAAGCTGCGCGCCGACGGCATATTGGTTCTCACGTGTATGCGATCCGTTGCCGCCAGCGGCGGTTATTACCTGGCCGCCGGCACGGACTACATTGTCGCCAATCGGCTGACCCTGACCGGTAGCATCGGGGTGATAATCGGCGGTTACAATTATGCCGAACTGTTTGATATGATCGGACTAAAATCGGAGAATTATCAGTCCGGAGAGATGAAGGATATGCTCAATATGGCGCGTCAGCGCACGGCTGAGGAAAAGAAGCTGATTCAAGAATTGGTCGACGAGATCCATCACGAGTTCGCGACCATCGTCGCCGACGGCCGTCCCGATCTCGAGATCGACGATGTCAAGAGCGGGCCGATCGGCGAGGCGCAAATATTTTCCGGTAAAAAGGCGAAGGAGCTTGGCCTCGTCGACGAATTGGGGTATTTTGAGGACGCGGTCGTCAAGGCCAGGGAACTGGCAAAGGCAGCCAACGCCACCATCGTCCGCTACACCTATCGCCCGACACTGGGCAATCTGCTGTTTTCATTAAAAAGCCCGGGCACGGGACTGCTCGGCCGATTGCTTCCAGAAGAGCAGCAGATCGTCAAGAAAGGGCGCCTCTATTTCCTTCTGCCGCGGGCGTATTAAAACCGGCTTTCCTCTCTTCACACTCGTGATGCGGCATCCGCCGCTCACCTGCAGGACCTCGCGATAGATCCGATTCGGTGCTCCTTAGTAGGGCCGCCGCCAAAAATCGGGAAATCTCTGGTTTTCGATCAGCAACTACTTAGGGCCGTAGAAGTCCACCGCCTACCGCCTCTCCACAGGTATCACATTACAGGCTAACAGTCTCTGATTTCTGAAGCGTTTTC
Source organism: Lentisphaeria bacterium (assembly GCA_963582235.1). Lineage (GTDB taxonomy): Bacteria > Verrucomicrobiota > Lentisphaeria > JABSQK01 > CAJWLW01 > CAUZRT01. The sequence continues at coordinate 5,459 of CAUZRT010000152.1, read as the reverse complement.
AGATAACTGAAACTGACTAACTTCTTTTGTTCCTCATCCCACAAGCCTAAAAAGCTGGTCTTGATGCTGGACCAAATGGTAAGGGTCATAACCTCTTGGAAGATCGGATTGTCTTTGTGGCATTTTTCCAGCAGGTAGTTGGGGATACGCGGGCTGAGATGGTGAATGTGGTGAAACCCGATATTGCCACTAAACCATTGCAGGATTTTCGGCAGTCTGTAATATGAGCTTCCTTGTAAAGCGGCTGCGGAATATTCCCAATCCCCTTCATTTTCCCAATACGTCTCCTCAAATTGATGTTGGACGTAGAAATACCAGGCACCAGTAGTAGACGACAATATGGTTAAGGGGATTTGAATCATGAAAAACGCTTTCCACCCAATAGTTGAACATAGGACAAGGACAACTGCTAAAATTGCCAAATTCGTCAAGTGCACGCTGGCCCGTTCCTTTTTCCCGCTTTTAAAATCGGAGTGAAAAAATCGGAAAAGCACAACAAAGAGGAAGGTTGGCGAAACGGTGAATAACAAAAATGGGTTTCGGTAAAGGCGATATTTTAGCCGCCCCCATTTTGATTCCCGACGATACTCATTGACCGTCATCGTATACACATCGCCGATGCCACGGCGTTCTAGGTTTCCGGCGTGGCCATGGTGAATAGCATGACTCTTGCGCCAATAGTAATAAGGGGTGAGGGTGAGTACGCCAAAAATAGAGCCGATGATATTGTTGACTTTTCTCAATTTAAAAAAAGAGCCGTGCCCACAATCGTGCTGAACAATAAATATTCGAACCATAAACCCGGCGGCTGGAATTGCCAAGGCCAAAGTAACCAAGTAACTGTAGTCAAGGCTGCGGTACATCAAGTACCAGATCACAAAAAAGGGAACCAACGTATTGCAGAGTTGCCAGATGCTCTGCCAAGTATGAGAAGCTTCATAATTGGTGACAGCTGCTCGCCAGGTAGCTTTATCAAGTTCAATGGGGGATTTAGAACTGAGTGTCATGTAAGTCTCCTAAATTTTTTCGCGGCTCCCGCGAAAAAAGTGGCGCGGCGCGCCGTTGGATGTTAGAACTGCCACGTTACTACCGACTATATCAATAATCTTATAAACTCTGGCCAACTAGTTCGTATTAGTTACGCATCGCAGACAACACGTTATCGTTCACTTATTCGACGACCCACGATGCGGTTTTCGATAATTCGGTTACATGAGAATGTGCGCTGGCTGAAATAGTATGCACATTGCGGACCCGACAACTAAGGGTTGGAGACGCGCGTAGCCGCGATCCAATCCCTTGGTCAACAAGATGAGGAAGCGGAACGGCCTCAAAACGCATTGTTTGTGTCCTCTGTCGAACGCGACTGATTCAAACTCGCGACGAATTCGTCCATGCCGAATTCCGACGGCAGATCGTAAAGCCGGTCCCGCCCTGGACGAAGCAGGGCATGTACTATTCCTCCTTGTCCTGAAGCGCGAGATTCAGCGCGGCAAAGCGCTACCCAAGCCTTTCAGGCTTCGTCCTTCGAACAAGCGCGGACCATAAGCAGGATGTTCGCCGCTACGGATCGCATCGACAAGCTTGCACAAGTTGATCACGGCTGAAAAGCGGCCGCTTTTCCCCGGCTGGAGTTTCGCCAGGCGCTCGCGGAAAACCGCTTCGTCCCGGTCGGGGATGGCGCGCATCACCGCCTCGGTGGCGTCACGCTCCCGGTCATACAGCCGGGCCTAACCGCTCAAGGTACGCACGTTCTTGCCGCGAAAGGTGCTCGGCCGCGGGGATCGTTGCGCCGGTAACATTGGTGTTAATTTCTCTGACTGCCGAAGGTGCGGTAACCGAGGTGAATGCAACGCCGCAACTTGTTGCTGTAAGCGTTGCTCCAATGCAGGAGTCGGTTGCTGTATAACCACGCCGTCGCCTGCTTCGAGGCCAACGCATACGCTGCCGGGCAGGAGCTTGTGCCGTTTCTCTCCCTGGAGCAGCTGGCTGTGCCCGTATCCATGCGTCACAGCGCCCATCTGGCGATTTTCCTCGGCGGTGTTGGCGCGGCGGTGGCTGCCGTGAACCACCCAGAACACGTCATCGTTGTACAGCGAGACAGTTCCTTTTCGATTCTTCGGCGCAACACCGAAATCTTGTCCTGGCGGATGATCTCGCGGGAAGGATCACGTAGCCCTGGACCATGAAGGGCAGTCGGTCCAGACCTGAATCATTCCTTACTCCGAAGTCCTATAACTTGACCCCACAGAATTTTTTTTCAATGGAATTGTGAATACGATCGCGATTATTTCGAATGCTTCCATGGTTTATTGCCCGAACGTTTCCATAACCGACAGAGTGAAGCGCTCAGAGCGACAACTTTGTTCGCGTCAATGAGGTTATTTGGGGCGGGGTCTGACCGAATGCCCCCCAACTTAAGCGTCGAAAATCAACATTCGCGCTTGCCGCTACTCGTAATCGACCGATGCGTAATCGATCCATTCGTCTTCGGCGGCATAGACAGGCGCGCTGATATTGGGAAGACGGTCGTCGAGGCCGCCGCCCCTCCACGAGACGCTGGCCTGGACGGCCGGTGATTGGAGGGCGGATGTCCACAGCGGCCGCTGCGAATGAGAAGGCACGAAGGGCAGCGATCGCAGGACGGACGCAACGCGACCACCGGGCGATAGCCTACACCGGATGTCGACCATAGGCCGCAACCTCTTTACCGAACCATCGCCTCGAGCGAAATCGGGATACCGCGCCGCTCACGCGAGCGAGCGATTACGCGGGACCGATTACGAGTGTACACGGACCGCGGCTTAAGTTGGGGGGCATTCGGGTCTGACTCATAAACTGAAGGCAACGAGTAATAATCGCTGTCGTCTTCTGTCGCCATACGAGACAACCCACCTACCGTAAACTCAATCGTAACCCCAGTCGGCTATTGGCGAGCTTTAACTCTGTGAAAACTGTTATGGGTTCAATGATTGGGTCAAAGACTTGCGGGACCCGCACGATCCGTCCCGTTATACCTACAGCGCCAGCCATCGATTCTATCCGGGGCTGGAGATGTTCGTATTCAAATCCGAATCCCGGCGCCAAATGCACCTTGACAGTCGATCGGAGAACTTCAAAGATAATTATAAGAGGAAACACACAGCGTCTGCGCTGGTGCAATGATCTCGAACACGAGGGCCACGTGCTGCACGCAGCGTTCGGCGACGGGGACGGTCGTGACGGGAAGAAGAAGCGGTTTTACTATTTGACCGATTTCAGACCCGACTATCACAACGTGAGCAAACTTGTTAACAAGGCAGGGAGGATGCGATGGAAAATTGAAGACGAAGGGTTCAACGTCCAGAAGGACGGTGGGTACGCGCTCGAACATGACTACGGCAGCCAGGGGCACGCAGCGAAGAACTTTTACTGCCTGCGACAGATCGCCTGTATGATGGCGCAACTGATGTACCGTGGTGATGTGTTCGGCAAACTCCAAATTCAATCACGCTGAAACAAGCCGCCACACGGCTCACACGATTCGTGTCGCCGCTTGTTCGAATGGAAGCCAAAAAGAGAATCGGAAGCCCCGAACAGCCGCCAATTCTGTACCGCTGCTGAAGGCGGCAGTGGTTTGACCGCTAATGACGCTGGGGTAGGTTAAGGGGATCTGCCATTCGGCGGGCTGTAGATATTTACAGACGAACCCCCGGACCCATTCTGTTATGTCGAGACATGCCATCAATTTCCATATGCCGGTCCGCTTCACCTTGCTATTCCATGCCGTCACCGCTCTGTCCGTGTCCGACCCGTTCGCAGATCTGGATGGCGAGCATGCTGTCTCTCTGGAGGGCGGTCCGTCGGCTGACAGATCGCCCTCCAGAGGTGTGGGTCCGGCTGTAAACAAAAGTTTTCCGCCTCGGCGGACGTGAGTCCCGTAGGGACGGGGCAACGTCCCTCACGGAATCAGCCCAAAGGCTGACACGATTCACGCCTCACGATTCACGATTCACGATTCACGGAGTTTACCCATGAACATTCCACATCAGGCAGTAACGCAAATCGGATTGGTCCACTTCATGGCGTTTCCGTTCGCCATGAGCGGCGAGGGCGACATTATAGCCAGCATCGAACGGCTGGCCGAGGACGATTTTTTCAGCCTCCTGGAAATTACCACAATCAAGGATCCCGTGACACGCGCAGCTGCGAGGTCAATCGCAGCTGCGGCACACATGGACCTTGGCTATTGTGCCATTCCGATTATTCTTGGCAACAAACTGAACGTCAATGCGCTGGACGAGAGCGAGCGTCTGGCCGTTGTGTCGCGGCTGAAGGAGAGCATCGATGAAGCCCATGAGATCGGCGCGTCCATGTGGACGTTCCTCGCCGGTCCGTATGCCGGTGAAGAAACCGAAACGGAGCAATTGGATGCCCTGACGCGCTCGACCCTCGAATTCTGCCGGCATGCGGAGCCGTATGGCATCACCGTGGACTGTGAGCAGTTTGACAGATCAATCGAGAAGAAATCCCTGATTGGGCCGGCGGCGCTTACCCGGTCCTTAGCCGAACGCATCCGCTCAGAGGTGGACAATTTCGGCATCTGTCTCGATCTCAGCCATCTGCCGATCCTCGGCGAGAAAGCAGCCGACATCGTGCCGTTGATGGGAGACTATTTTATCCATGCCCATGCCGGGAACGCATATCTGAAAGATCCCGACGACCCGTTCTACGGCGATCAGCATCCACGTTTCGGCTACCCCGAAAGCGAGAACGACGTCGCCGAGCTAGCCGATTACATCGAGGTGTTGTGGTCAAGCGGTTACTTCCAACGCCACGTCCCATCACGTCTGCCGGTGTTCACGTTTGAGATCAAGACCGGTCCTGCAGAGGACGTCGGCGTGATGCTTGCCAATATCAAGCGCGTATTCTTCGAAGCGTGGGGGAAGGCGAGCACGTAGGGATTGGAGGCTCGGGATTCGGGACTCGGGGCGCAAGACGGCCCGGCAAAAATCGTCAAAATAAATATTTTGATAATCATCTCTCGTCGTCCAGCTTTCCAACCATCCGGCATTCCAATGTTTCCACATTTCAAGGCGCCATTATTTTGACCCAAGCCTCGCTGCACATCCGCACAACACCCGGTAAGTGAAGCCCCGCAGAGTCTTGCCGTCGGGCATTCTTAAGAACGGCCGCGCCCGATCTCGCCAATGCGTGTCGACAGTACCCTGCCCGTGATAGCCTCGCCCGCGGTATATAGGACAGATTCAGCCACTCGGCGGCGAAGATTTCACGTTCCTGAATCGACACGCGCGGCTGTCCGCGGACGCCGGCGCCAGCCGATGCCTCGATTGTTCCGCCGCCAGCCGGCGGACTGAAGGTCTCTACTCAGCGCCCGAATTCGCCACTTATCGCATGAGACAACCGGAAATTCCAAGTCGCTGCATTTCGAAATCCATGGGTACAGCGGGGATCGTGAT
>CAUZRT010000151.1:0-8150 GCA_963582235.1 Lentisphaeria bacterium | reverse complement strand
AACCTCGAGGCCCTTCCCTATCTGGCGAGCTACATCCAGGAAAACTACCGTACGATGCTCAAGGACCTCATCGTCGTCGCGCCCGATACCGGGGCCACGCGAATTGCCCGCGGCCTCGCCAAACGCCTGCAAACCGATATTGCCATTATTGACAAACGACGGTTGGAGGCCAACCAAACCGAAGTCCTCCAGGTTGTCGGCAATGTCCGCGGTAAGAACTGTCTGATGTTTGATGACATGATCGACACCGGCAGCACCATTTGCCAAGGCGCAAAGGCGCTCAAGGAGAACGGCGCTGTGGCCGTGTACGCCGGCTGCACCCATGCCATTTTCAGCGCCATCAACGGTAAACCTGCAGAAAACCGACTGCTCGCCGAGGTCGAAGAAGTCATCGTTACCGATTCCATACCCTGCGAACTGGAGTCGGATCGCATTCGGGTTGTCAGTCTGGCCGGGCTCTATTCGGAGGCCATCTACCGCACGCAAGTCGGCAAGTCGCTTTCCGAGCTGTTCTAGTGATTTTTTTCGGCAAACACCGAAAAAATCTATTCCCACATTTCAAGTCGAAATTTCCATCGTGGCTGATTTGCTTAAACATGATGTGGTCATTGTCGGCGGCGGCGGCGCGGGACTTCGTGCCGCCATCGCCATTGCTGAAGAATCGCCGGAGATGGATGTCGCGATTGTCAGCAAGATCTATCCGATGCGCAGCCATACGGTAGCTGCGGAGGGCGGTGCCGCCGCCGTCATCAAGGGTAATGACAGCCTCGAAGATCACTGCGACGATACGGTTGGCGGCAGCGACTGGCTCGCCGATCAGGACGCCGTTGAGCTCTTTGTGAACGAAGCGCCCGGGGAAATGACCCGCATGGAACATTGGGGCTGCCCTTGGAGCCGTGATCCCGACGGCTCCGTCGCTGTGCGGCCGTTCGGCGGCATGAAAATCGAACGAACCTGGTTCGCTGCCGACAAGACCGGATTTCACATGCTGCATACGCTGTATCAGACGAGCCTAAAATTCGATCGCATTACCTGGTACGACGAATGGTTTGCAACGCGGTTGCTGATCGACGGCGGTCGCTGCCAGGGGTTGACGGCAATCGAGTTGCGTAGCGGACAGCTGCGGGCAATCGCCGCAAAAGCCGTGGCGATCTGCGCCGGCGGCGCCGGCCGGATCTTTCCCTTCACCACCAACGGGGCGGTAAAGACGGGTGACGGTATGGTGATGGCCTATCGCGCCGGCGTCGGGCTCAAGGATATGGAGTTCATTCAATATCATCCCACAGGACTGCCCGGCACCGGGATTCTCATTACCGAAGGGGCACGGGGGGAGGGCGGCATCCTCGTGAACAAGGACGGCCAGCGCTATCTGCAGGATTACGACCTCGGCAAACCGCTCGATGTCAACGACCCTAATCATCCCGTCAAGAAGAGCATGGAACTCGGACCGCGCGACCGCCTCAGCCAGGCGTTTATCCAGGAACAGGGAAAAGGCGGTACCATCGAGACCCCGTACGGTCATGTGGTCTATCTCGATATTCGACACCTCGGCGAAAAGAAGATTGATAAGAAGATTCCGTTCGTTCGCGAACTCTCGAAAAACTACGCCGGCATCGATCCGGTCGACGAGCTCATTCCCGTGCGTCCCGTCGTGCATTATATGATGGGCGGTATCGATACCGACATTCACGGCACGACCGTCCTGCCCGGCCTTTATGCAGCCGGGGAGACGGCCTGCGTCTCCATTAACGGTGCCAACCGGCTCGGGTCCAATTCGCTCACCGAACTGCTTGTTTTTGGCGCTCGTGCCGGACGAAATGCCGCGGCCTTTGCGAAGAACCAGGGTTCGCATTGCACCACCATCGAGAAACAAGCCGATGACGAGGAAAGGCGCATCGCCGATAACTTCCTCGATAAGGACGGCGGCACGGAACGCATTGCAGCACTCCGGCGGGAAATGAACGAGACAATGGAAGCGGGAGCCGGTATCTATCGGACCGAGGAGAGCCTGAAAAAGACCTGCGAGAAGCTCTCGGAATTGCGCGAACGCTTTGCCGATATCAAGATCGAAGACAAGAGCCGGACATTCAACACCGAACTGTTATCGGCGATGGAACTGGACAACATGCTGACCATCGCCCGTGCCATCGCCCACAGCGCACTCGAGCGCAAGGAAAGCCGCGGATCCCATCAGCGCACCGATTTCCCTGACCGCAATGACGACGATTATCTCAAGCACTCGATCGTCTGTTATGAAGACGGCGCCCACCGGATCGAGTACAAAAATGTCGTGATTACCCGCTGGCCGCCCAAAGAACGAGTCTACGGAAGATGATTAAGGAATAAGGAATTCGGTATGGCAAACAATACTATGAGTTTTGAAGTCTTCCGTTACCGCCCGGAGCAGGAAGATGAACCGACCTTTCAGCAGTACGACGTGCCTTATAACTCCGACTGGGTCGTTCTCGACGCACTCAATCACATTAAAGATGAAATCGACGGCACGCTGTCGTTCCGCTGGTCCTGCCGCATGGGTGTCTGCGGCAGTTGCGGCATGATGGTAAATGGCGTACCGAAGCTGACCTGTGCCGCGTTTCTGAAGGACTACTATCCCAATACGATCCGCGTCGAACCGCTCGCCGGCTTCCCTGTTGAGCGCGATCTCGTCATTGTCATGGACGATTTCATAAACAAGCTCAAAGCGATCAAACCGTGGATTATTCGTAACCAGGGGGAAGAACGGGCCATCGAGGAAGGCGAGTACCGGCAGTCCCCTGCGGAACTGGCGCAGTTCAAACAGTACTCGATGTGTATCAACTGCATGCTCTGTTACGCCGCCTGCCCCGTCTACGCCAAGGAGCAGGATTTTCTGGGGCCGGCCGCCATTGCCTTGGCCCAGCGTTACAACATGGACTCGCGGGATCAGGGCCGTGACCAGCGCCAAGAACTTGTCGCGGCCGAGAAAGGTGTCTGGGAATGCACCTTTGTCGGTGAATGCAGCGTCGTGTGCCCGAAGCATGTCGATCCGGCCGGTGCCATTCAGCGTGGCAAAGCGGCCAGCACCGTTGACTGGTACAAGGAGTTGCTATTGCCACGCCGCGGCGGCACGAAGTAGCTGCTATGTCACATCCCAAAGCAATCAGCAAATGCCAAATAGACGATAACCATTGTTAAATCCCATGAAACCGTACCATCGCCCGGTACCGAAAATGTGGTGGCTGAAGAGGTTGCCATACTTCCTGTTTGTCATTCGCGAGTTGACCGCCGCGTTCGTCGCCTTTTACTGCGTTCTTCTGCTTGTCCTCGTCTACAAACTCGGACAGGGGCGGGAGGCGTACGAGGCGATGCTGGTCTTTCTCAAGACGCCGGGCATGATTTCCCTCAACGTCGTGGCCGGGCTTTTTGTTACCTATCACAGCGTCACATGGTTTAATCTGACGCCGAAGGTCATGGTCGTGCAGATCGGAGAAGAACGTGTGCCCGGCTATCTAATCGCCGGCAGTAACTATATTGCCTGGCTCGTCGTGTCCGGTGTACTGGCCTGGATCATCGTGGCGAAGAACGTGTGCCCGGCTATCTAATCGCCGGCAGTAACTATGTTTGCCTGGCTCGTCGTGTCCGGTGTACTGGCGTGGATCATCGTGGGGATGTGAGGCGGGAAACTGGAAACTCGAAACTGGATTATCGAAACCGAACACCCGAATCCAAAGTACAAATTGTCTAAGTCAAACGAACCAATCTGGTGGTCACTGTTCTCGGCCGGCGGTGTCATAGCAGCACTGTTTCTGCCGGTACTCATACTGTTGACCTGCATCGGCCTGCCGTTCGCGGAGTCGGCTGACCAGATCTTTGATTACGAGCGCATTCTTTCTCTTGCCTCCCACCGGATCGGCCGGCTGTTCCTGCTGGTCGTCATCGCCTTGCCCTTCTTCCACGCCGCCCACCGTCTGCGGTATGTGGTCGCCGACCTTGGCCTCGAAAAACTCGGGCCGCTTCTGTCCGTCGTCTGCTACGGCAGCGCCATCATCGGCACCATCCTGACGATAATCGTCGTCATCATCAGCCTTTAACGACAACTGTCGGATCCGCGGCTTGCGTCACAGCCGTTCCATCAGGGAGTCAGGGACAGGCTGTAATTCTGATTCCTCAGCTCTGTTTGATCAGGGCGTGAAACTCGTAGGTTGTCCCCAGGCCGTACGCCTTGATACTGCTGTCCTCAAACCGTCGGCGAACGTCGGCCCGCTTCGCTTTTGGCGTACGCGATTAGCGTGTCCGTCCCGTGAAACGAGGATAGATCTGCCCGTGGCGGAAAGCGTGAGACGTGTTGGAGCGAAGCGGAAATCCGCCTCAGACAGAAAGCGTGCGGCGTGAGATGTAAATACAAAACGCTCCGGCACCCGTCGCCGGACGGACACCGGAACGTTCTTCAAGTGTTGACATCGCGCGAAGGGCTAAACCTTCACCCCGGCGGGTACGGCAGGCGCCGGCTTCGCCTTTTCGGCGGACTCGGCCGGGGCGGTTACGGACTCCGCCGCCACGCGTTCGATGTCGACAGCCACAACCTTGTACTCGGGGCAGAGCGAATCTCGGTCGACCACATTACTGGTCACATAATTCACCATCTGCTCGGGAAAGTGAAACGTCGTGTAAAGAATGCCGGGTTTGACTATCTTAGACAGTTCAGCCCGCAAACGAACCTCGCCGCGCTTCGAGAACAGTCGCACGGTGTCACCCGCCGCGATGCTCTTCTTTTTCGCATCGCGCGGATTAATGACCAAGGTATCCTCGGACAAAATGTCGAGGTTGTCCGTCCGCCGCGTCATGGTTCCGCAATTGTAATGCTCCAGCTTGCGACCGGTCGTCAGAATAAACGGAAACTCGGCAGCGTTTTCTTCGAGCTCGGGACTCTCCTCGAAATCCCAATAGTGGAATTTTCCGAGGCCGCGCTTGAAGGTGCCGACGTGCATGATCTTGGTGTCGCTACCATCCTTATTGATGGGCCACTGTTTTCCGTTTTCGCCCAACTCCTCCCATCTGGCACCCTTGAAAAACGGTACAATCCGAGAGATCTCTTCGAGCACCCAGGCAGGGTGGTAATCGGGCTGTTCGAACCCCATGCGATTCATGATATCGACAACGATCTGGCCGTCGGACTTGCTGCCTTCGAGCGGCGGTACCACCTGATTGCAGCGCTGTACCCGGCGCTCGGCGCTGGTGAACGTGCCGCTCTTCTCGAGAAACGTGCAGCCCGGCAGGATTACGTCGGCCATCTTCGCCGTCTCGGTCATAAAGATTTCCTGGACAACGAGCAGCTCGAGTTTTTCCAACGCTTCGACCACGTGAGTCGTGTTCGGATCGGTCTGCACGACATCTTCGCCCATGATCCACAACGCCTTGAGTTTGCCATCGACGGCGGCATTAAACATCTCCGGGATCTTGTAACCGATCTCCACCGGCACATCGATGCCATAGTGTTTGTTATAGAGTTTGTTTACCTCGGGGTCCGTGACATCGAAATAACCCGCGCCCTGATGCGGCTGCACACCCATGTCGGCAGCGCCCTGCACGTTGTTCTGCCCGCGCAACGGATTGACGCCGACACCCTCGCGCCCGATGTTGCCGGTCATCATGGCGATGTCCGCAATCAACGTGACTGCACGCGTGCCGTTGCGGTGTTCGGTGACGCCGAGGCCGTGAAACGACATGGCGTTCGGCGCTGAGGCATAGGCCACCGCCGCCTCGCGTACCAGATTGCCGTCCACACCGCAGATCGTCTCCATCTTATCGATATCCAACTTGCGGAGCGACTTGAAATACTCTTCGTACGCTTCGCACCGCGTCTCGACGAATTCGTTGTCAACCAGGCCGGCTTGGTCGATATAGTATGCAATCATGTTGAGTAGCGCGACATTGGTTCCCGGCCGCAGCGCCAAATGGTACGTTGCGTACTCCGCAATCTCCGTACGGATCGGGTCGATAACGATCAGCGGCGTGCCCTTCATGACCTCCTGCTTGATGCGGGCACCGGTGACCGGATGTGCCTGGGTCGGGTTGGCGCCGATGATCATAATGAGGTCGGTATTTTTAAGACAGGCCGTGGAATTCGTTCCCGCACCGGTCCCGAAACTCTTCTGCAATCCCAGCGCCGTCGGCGAGTGACAGACGCGAGCGCAGCAATCGATGTTGTTGGTGCCGATCACCGCACGGATGAATTTCTGCATCAGGTAATTCTCTTCATTGGTGCAGCGGGCCGAGGAAATCCCGGCAATCACATCCGGGCCCTGCTCGGCGCGAAGGACGTTGAGCTTCTCGGCGATGGTGTCGTACGCCTCGTCCCACGAGACTTTCTCGAAGCCGCCATGGCGCCGGATCATCGGACTGCGCAGCCGCTCCGGGTGGCTCTGGAATTTGAATGCGTACCGACCTTTGAGACATGTGTGCCCCAGATTCGCCTCAGCGTCTGGGGGTGCCTGAATGGAAAGGATTTCGTCGTCCTTTACGGCGACCTCGAGATTGCAGCCAACGCCGCAGTACGTGCAGACCGTGCGCTGATGCCGTGTTGCTTCCGCCGCACTATGCTTGTGCACGTCGGAAATCGCACCAGTGGGACAAGTCTGCGAACAGGCGCCGCAGGAAACGCAGGGCGACTCCTTGAACGAGACGTCCGCTCCCATGATGATGCGGTTATCGAAACCGCGACCGTACATGTTGAGGATGAACTGCCCCTGGATTTCGTCGCAGGCACGAACACAACGGTAACAGTTGATGCACTTCGACAGATCCGCCCGCATGTACGGATGGGACTCGTCCTTGGCACGATGCTGGTGATTCCGGCCGGCGGGGTAACGAACATCATCCGGATTGAGCCCGACCTTTTCAATCACCGCCTGCATCTCGCGATCGCCGTTCGGCGATGTCTTCAATGTCTCCACCGGGTAATCGGTCAAGACCAGCTCGACAATGTTCTTGCGCAACCGTCGCACAGTTTCGGAATTTGTATAAATGTGCTGATTTTCGCCGACCGGTGTGTGGCAAGCCGCCATCACCCGTCGCGATCCGTCCGCCGACAAGGCAACCTCGACGGAGCAGACGCGGCAGGAGCCGAACGGCTCCAATCGCTCATCGTAGCATAGCGTCGGTATCTCACCCTTTGTTCGATGCCGTTCAACGAACTCGAGAATCGTTTCGCCCGCGACCATCTCATATGGCCGGCCGTCGAGATATGCCTTCTTATTCATTAATGAAATGCCTCCAGCAAGCGGTCGGCGCTAGGTGCCTAATTGCAAAAATACGGTTCCAGTTCTTTATCAAAATACTCTAAAGAGTTCTTGATCGGCAGCGGTATTCCGCCGCCGTGGGCGCACAGACTTCCGAGCTCCATGGCCTCGATCAGATCGTTGAATAAGGTCCGATCAATCGGCTTGCCGCCATCCATGGAGCCCTGCAGCAGCTCCTTCCCACGCATCGACCCGAGCCGGCACGGGAAACACTTGCCGCAGGACTCATAGGCACAGAAATCGAAGATGTGTTCCATATACCGGACGATCGGCAAATCCTCCGGAATCGAGACGATACTGCCATGGCCGAGGAGAAAACCGGCGTTGCGAAATGACTCGAAATCAATCGTCAATGCATCGAACTTCTGGCGCGGCACCAGCCCCCCCAACGGACCGCCGATGTGAAGCGCCTTCACCGGCCGCCGAAATCCCTGACCGAGTTCCTGAATCACCGCCGCCAACGGCGTACCCATCGGCACTTCATAGAGACCGGGCCGATTGAACAGCCCATCCAGCGACAACAACTTCGTGCCCGTGGATTCGGTCGTACCCAGTCGAGCGAATGCATCCCCGCCGTTACTCAGGATGTGGTTGAGGCTGGCAAACGACTCGACATTGTTGACCACGGTCGGCATCCCGTAAAGCCCCTCGGTGGTCGGATACGGCGGTCGGACACTGACTTCTGGGCGCCGTCCCTCGATCGATGCCAGAAGCGCGGTTTCCTCGCCGCAGATGTAGGCCCCGGCGCCGACGATCACCTTGAAGCGAAAGGCAAAATCAGTGCCGCAAATGGATTCCCCGCAATAATCGGAATCCTCGAGTTCCCGGATCGCCTCGCCGATCCGGACAATGGATTCGGGATACTCGGCGCGA
>CAUZRT010000150.1:0-8156 GCA_963582235.1 Lentisphaeria bacterium | reverse complement strand
TGCCGACGGGGTTGTTAAAACCGATGAACTCGCCGGAGTTCTTGGCCTGGACTGGTTCGGTTACAGTGAAACGCTTATCAGCCTGCAGATCTTTCAGAATTGGGTCACCCGCCACGGTGACGACGTTATTCGCAAGGAGTTTGATATAAATGTCACATTGCTGATTCAACGCGACTTTCTCAACAAACGCTGGCAGACCGAGTTTTTCTGGCTGCACAACGCGAATGATGGTGACGGATTGATTCGTCCCAAGCTCAGCCATGATTTTCAGACCAGTCTCAAAGTGTGGATCGGAGCGGACATATTCTACGGCGATCGCGACGGCTTGTTTGGACAGTATCAAAGGAACGACAGGATAGTGGTCGGTTGCGAATGGGGAATGTGAGGACGGGACACTGGGGACGTCGGCGATCGCCTTGTCCGGGATCCTGATAAAGATCCTCGCCAGCGCAGACCTCCCGCGCCGGCATTCCCGTCGTCCTCGTCCTCGATCGTGTTCCCATCGTTTACGTGGACGAGGACCGTCCCTCCCGGGGCCGGGACTGAGGACGAGGACGATTCTTGCTGTCCCGAATCCGGGAATGGGGATTGGGGAAATGCCTCTGGCGGGCGATCCGCGAGCCGACGGCCCGCGAGCCGCAACTGATTGCCACGGCTCGGGAGGGCGCTCGTCGGCCACGGACTGTTCGGTTGCAATCGATCCGTCCGAGTCCCGATTCACAATTCCTCAACCTGCCCACCCAGAATCTCCTCGGCACCAATCTGAATCCCGCTGTCGACGTCGCCGATGTCCATGGCGCCGCGCCAGGAAACAAAAATCGTCCGCGTGTTGATGCCCGCAACACTGGGTTGGCGAATCATCTGCCGGCGGCGCTCGTCCCAGTCCAGAAGAATCACGATGGCGTTGCTGACGTCCCGAAATTCCGTCAACAGATCGGGTGCCAACTCCGGAAACGCGATGCCGCAGCTTTCGTCCAGACATGCAAGACAGTCGTAGACACTCCATAAATGACCTATCCCCCCGCCGTCGCGCAGATGAATGGGACGCGAACCGGAAACCACAAAATCGAAGGCATAATTATGCCGGCTCAAATAATGTGAAACAGTCGCTGCCAGGGCGACGGCGGCTTCAAACCGCGGATTCTGCTTGCGCAGCGCGTACGAAGCCACAAGGCAACGGGGTGTGTGTAAACGTCAACGATAAAGACGCAGCGGAACAAGTGCTCTTCACGAAACTCCTTGATAATCGGCTGCCCCAGGCGAGCCCACGAGCCGGCGTGGATGTGCCGCGGATTGTCGCTGTACCGGTATTCTCGGCATCCCAGAAACTCAAGGGACTGGCCCGACTTCGCCGTCTCCAAAACGCCGACTCGTTGATATTGAGAGCCGACGGGAATCTCCATCTGCTGCAGCGGCGTGAAGTTCGGGTACACCAGGATCGGGCGGTTTGCCCGCCCGCGACTGCCCCATCGCCATAGCCCGAACGGAAATGCGGAGTCCGCAACCGGCAGCGGCAGGAGATAACTGCCGCGCTTTTCGACCACAATATGGCTGCTCACGGAAACGGTCTCGCCAGCCCGCAGCTGATCCACGAACAGCCGTCCATCCGGGCGGGATATGAAGGTCGGAAGTGGAACCAGATCCACGTAAACTGACCAGGCCGGGCGTTTGCATTCATTTCGAATGGTGTATTCGAGCCGCAGCGTGCTGCCGGCAGCATGCCGATTCGGGCGCCAGCCGTTCGATCGCCAGTTGCATCCGAAAAATACAGCCGACCACAACGTCGACGATAAACAGCGACATGAGCGTAAACGAAAGAAGGTAAATCGGCATCAACAGCGTCGTCAGGGCGCCGAGCGCAAAGGCGAAGGTGATGACAATCAGTACGCTGCCAGCTGGCGTCAGATATGAAACCGAGAACGCACGAATCCATTGAGCGACGAGCAGATTGGGCGATCGATATCCCCGTATGCGCCGGCCGGGATGGTTGAAAAGTGCGGGACCGTCATAGAACCGGCGGCGGATCCGGCGATAGAGGTTCAGTAATCGGCGCATAGGGAGGAAGAGGAAAAAACTTCATCGTCAGACGCTGAACACCTTTTCCCGGATCCGGAGCCCACATCGTCTATTCATTAATCCTCGACGGCCGCTGCTGCTTTCGCTTGCCCCTTCAAGCGATCAATCAGCTTCACTGCCACATCAACATGGATACGGAAATCGTTGTATTGGACTTTGCCCTCGGTACCGATCACGATGGTCCACGGCGTACCGCCGGTACGATAGGCGCGCATCAGCGCTGAGCGGACACCGTTGGTGCCGGTGTGGCCGACTGGGATGCTGAGGTTGTATTTCCGTGCGCACCCCCACGCCTTTTTGGCCGTGTTAGCCGCAAAACCTTCAAAGGTCGTCTGGACGGCAACGAAGGCGACATCGGCGTCATCGCGATAATGCCGGACCAGTTTTCGCAGGGTCGGAAACCCGTGGCTGTGGCAGCCCGGGCACCAGGACTGAAAACAGTATAGATACAGGACCTTGCCCTTAAAGTCCGACACGTTAAGGGAGCCCTGCCCCTCCGGCAGGTTGATCCACTTCTCCACCTCCCACGCCGGTGCGGCTTTCCCGCGAACTCCGTAGCGGCCGTACTGTGCCCCGACGGTGCCGCAGAGACCGGTCGTCAGAATCAGCGTCAATATCGTCCGGCGCAACATTGTGAAAGCCTCCCATAGCATCTGAACGAAAACTTTTTCGTTCAGATGCTATATAACATAAGAAATTCAACCTTGATTTCAATACGGCGCCGTCTCATATTGCACGTTTCGCGCGGATGGTGATCATCAGCCATCCAATCATCAACCGTTTGTAATTATCCAATTAACCATTTTCGATCTCCCCTCATCCATTCACCATCTGCCATAATTCATGTCAAGAAAGAAGTATGTCATTGTCGGGACCGGCGGCCGTTCGGTCATGTTCCTGGATGCGATCCTCGGTGACTTCGCCGAAGTCGCGGAGCTGAAAGCGCTCTGCGACATCAATCAGACACGGATGGATTTCTATAACCGAAAGCTCACCGAGGAATACGGGCATGAACCGGTGCCCACCTATAAGGCGGATGAGTTTGACCGCATGATCGAGACGGAGCGGCCGGATACGGTTATCGTCACCTCCATCGATCGGACGCATCACAAGTTCATCTGCCGGGCGATGGAACTCGGATGTGACGCGATCACCGAAAAGCCCATGACAATCGACGCCGAGAAGTGCCGCCGGATCATCGACACAGTCAAGACCACCGGCCGGCACCTGACCGTGACGTTCAATTATCGATATGCACCGCGGAACTCAAAGGTAAAGGAAGTAATGCAGAGCGGTGTCGTGGGCGATATCCTCAGCGTCCATTTCGAATGGTTGCTGGACACCAGCCACGGTGCGGACTACTTCCGCCGCTGGCATCGTGACAAGCGCAACAGCGGCGGCCTCATGGTCCACAAGGCGACGCATCACTTCGATCTTGTCAACTGGTGGATCGACTCGACGCCCGAGACCGTGTTCGCCATGGGTGACTTGCGCTTCTACGGCCGCGCCAACGCCGAGGATCGGGGTGTGATCGAGTTCTACAGCCGCGCTCGGGATTCAGAAACTGCCGCGGAAGATCCGTTCGCTCTGAAGGTCGGCGCCGAGGACGCGACGCTTCGGGGACTTTATTACGACGCCGAACACGAGGACGGTTATTACCGCGACCAGAGCGTATTCGGCGACGGCATTTCGATCGAGGATACCATGGCTGTCATGGTCCGCTACCGAAATAAGGCGATCATGTCGTATTCCCTCACTGCTCACTGTCCGTGGGAAGGCTACCGCGTCATGTTCAATGGCAGCCAGGGACGGCTCGAGTACAACGTCATCGAGACTTCGTACGTCAGCGGCAGTAAAGAGGATTTCAATATGCCCGGCATGCGCGCCCTCGAAGCGGATTCCGAAATAGCGGTTCCCGAGATCATCTTTCAACCGCATTTCGGCAAGAAGCAGGTGATCGAGTACGAACAGGACGATCGCGGCGGCCACGGCGGCGGCGATGTCCGACTGTTGAACGATGCCTTTCGCGGTGCCGGTGAGGATCCCCTCGAGCGCGCGGCCGATTACATCGATGGCGTCAATTCCATCCTCACAGGCATAGCAGCCAATGAATCCCTCAAGACCGGCCGGCCGGTCAATGTGGCGACACTGCTTCATTCCTGACGGCTTGTTAGGCAGACCGCCGCCCGTCATTGCGTACCGGGGCAGGTTCCGGGCATAAGCGACCGGGGCAAGCCGTGCAGACAATGGCGGTGTCCAGATAGGTCCGTGTCCGGGGACGAAGGCCCGGCGCCCACTGGCGCCGGGCCTTGACAACGGCGCATATGCCACGCCCAACCGCTCGGCCCCGGTGCACGCGCGTCTACCTAGATCCCCTTCGGCGCGCCGGCGCCCATTGGCCTACCGACCTCTTGTCTGTCCTCGAAATTCGCCGTATACTAAAGATTTTGGATCTCATACCGGACCGTGTGATGATGGTTGCCGCGCGTCCACACGATCTGCGGGGTGCGCAGGGCAGTCGGCTTCAAGACGGCTTTCGTCGCCTGACCGTTGGAATACGCGGTCAGGACGGCCATACGAACGATACACCGGATCCCTCGTTAGATGTCGTCGCCAGTGATCTTCACGATCTGGCCCGGCAACTCGGCGTTTGAGAGGATGAACTTAGCCGGCGGCGGGGCTCTGACACAAAGACGCGAAGCCGAAAAGATACGCAAAGGAAGGGAATGGAGAATTATTGACTGGCCCGGATCTCGGTCTTAAGGAGGATCGTTTATTCTCAGTCGAAAGCGATCCGGGCCAGTCAATAATTCGTCTTTTTGCGTCAAGGTCATGCAAAAGGTCGCTATGGTCAACATGTTTGGGCCTTGTGAACAGATGGCGTAAATAGAAAATTTCTAGACGATCAAGTTTCTGGGGAGATTCGTCGATGGCGGGACAATCGACCGATGAGAAGTCAAGCTTTCTTGCGGTTCGGACGCAACTCAGGGAGTTGATCGCAAAGGACAAGCGCCAGGCGCAGACTGTATTCGCGGCTCATTCCCTCGAGGAACAAAGAGAGATTGTCCTGGCCAGTCCAAACTCGGAACGTCTCGACCTGCTTTACCTCCCCGAAGATTCGACCGAGTTAGTCCGCTCCCTGCCGGCCGTCGAGTTGCACCGCACGGTCCGCGATGTCAAGTGGGAGGCACAGGAGATTGTCGAGGTCGCGTCGAACGACCAGATAAACTTTATGCTCGATCACGACTGCTGGAAGGGTGAGAAGCTCAGCAGTCGCAGGTTTCTGGACTGGTTGCGTCTCTTTCTTTCGTGTGAGCCGGTGGAATGTGAACGAATCCTACGTTCCATCAGCGTCGATCTGTTGGCGCTGGTGCTGAAGAAGCACGTCCATTTCATGCGGGACTTCGTCATCGACAGCCGCTATTACTGCGACCCGGACTGGGTCAGAGGCAGCAATCCCGAAGTCCAGGAATTTCTCGAACGCCTCTACGCCACGGCACCGGATTTCTGGGTTCGCCTCATGTATTGGGTGCGGACCCACAGCCAGCCCACGCTGATTGCTGACGCTATCACCCATCGCGAGTTTCGGCTCAGTGGCAAAGGCTTCCCTTCGCAGATTACGGCGCTTAGTGTCTATGACCCCATCGATTTCGACGTTCCCGGCATACTCTCCGGTTGGCACATGGAATTTCGCCGAAATCTCGCGGCGGAACATCTACCGCACCGAGCTGAGCCAACCGTCCTGTTTATGCAGAACGTGTTGATGACGCTGACCGCCGATGATAAACACGGCGAACGATATGTCAACCGCATCGAACACAGTCTCAGCGAACTTGCCAACAAGGTCATGATGGCGGACTCCGTCGATCTGGATGACCATTTTCACCAGCGCCAAACGGTCGACAAAGTGCGACGCTGGGTTAACATCGGCATGGAAGCGGAGACCGGCAGCGATCTGAGCCTGGGTACCGTTGCCGTGCGCCGGCAGAAGATGGAACATTTCTTTCGTCTCGCGGGCATGCTGTTCGAGGCGCTGACCAACGCCATCATCGCGGCACGGAAAGAAGATCATCGGCTCGGTGCCCCGATTAAACACAGCACCTGGACCGACGTCTGGCATGCGCTCTGCCAGCCGGAGCCAAAGCTGCCGAGCGCTGATGCCGGTCTCGCACACCAGTCGATTTCACGGATTGCCGAGTATCGGTACGCATGGGAAGTGATCTGGCACTTGGAGACTATGCTGCGCGGAAACGACAGGGGAATCACATCTTGATTTCGGATTCGAGCCGTTTACTTTACTGTAAACCCGCACTCGGAGTCTCTACGGATTCCGCATCGGTAGCTGTTCGCTGTCGCTGCCAATCAGCCGGCCCCGAGCGATACCCGCTCCAACGCACCATGCATCGTAAACGATCGCACCCCTGCCTGCCTTCCGCTTTCCTTGCCGTTACAGCGCTTCTTTTCGCACCGCTTTTGTGGGCCGATGATGGCTCAATCCGTTGCGGTCGGATCTCGGATTTTCGGCTGCTCGGTGGTGTCTCAGCCAATGAAATCCAGTGGGCATGGAATGAGGTAGATTATGGGCGACAACCCGCCCTCACCGAAGGCGAGAGTTTTGCCATCGTCACAATTCGGCTCACCCGCGGGCGGAGTATCGGGAAGTACGACCACCAACTCGACGGCGGCCCATGTCTGGCAATGGCCGCCGATAACGCACAATTTAATCCGGTAAACTGGAAGTACCAGTTCGAGAACGCGAAGCAGGAGATTCACCTGATTTACCGGCTCCAATCCGGACGCGAGTCGTATGAACTCAAGCCCAGGCTCATAACCCGGGAGGGGTCGACCTACCTGCCGTTGGGGAGCGGGCTAGCGGCAACGCCACCCGCAGAGGCCTCGGGATTGCCCGGCGACGCTGCCGGACAGCCCTCTGATAGATCCGATGCAGCGCCGGGTGATTGAGATTTTGAAAGCGGCGACGACGGCGCGCCACGGTTGTCGCCTCGAGAAGATCGTGAACCGAATCGTCGGCCGCCGGGCGATCCTGCGTACCGGCGAACACTTCGACCAGAGAAAATGGGCCCAAGCCGTGGAGTCATATCAGCCACTAATTAATGAACCCATATGCTAGCAGCATGATAAATGCCAGACGGCAGGGCCATAGCCAAAACCGTTGCCAGCCGCGCGATTGGCGCGCCAACGATTCAAGCCATCGGTTTCGTGACGGTGCGCGCCACGCCCTGTGACGTCGCACGGATATTGCATGGGCTTCCATTGCAGTTCCGGGATTCGTAGAGAATAGTTACGGATCATGAAAACAATCGTTCAAATATCGCTGGATCTCATTGAAATCCCCGAAGCAATGGAAACAGCGGAGATGGCGATGCGAGCCGGCCTCGACTGGCTGGAGGCCGGAACGCCGCTGATCATAGCTGAGGGCATGCACGGCGTGCGTGCCATGCGTGAGCGCTTTCCCGATGTGCCCAAGCCTGCGCCAGCCACGTGGTGGTGATGGAACGCGCGCACCCGGACAACATCAAGTGCGTCGTTCAGGCGGGTCATGATTTCAATATCAAAGTCATGGGCGACAACCTCGGTGTTGCCGACATGGTGGCCGCAGCGCGGCGGCTCGAGGAGTGCGGCTGCGATTTCGTCATCCACCATATCGGTTATGACGAACGCCGCGGGATTGCCGCCGCAGGACAGCGGATCCCGTCGCCCCTGGATCAACTGCAGGACATCGTCGCCGCGGTGAACGTACCGGTTCAGGCCGTTGGCGGACTTTCGATCGAGCAGGCAATCAGTACGCCGGAGTACGGGGCGCCGCTCGTGGTCCTCGGCGCACCGTTGACGATCGACGCGGACGCTTTCAAGGCCGCCGAAGGTGATCTCGAGGGCACGCTCCGCCTGATTTGCGAAAAAGTTCACGATTACGGCGATGTGGGTCCGGCAGAGTAGGGGTGACTGGAAACTGGAAATTCGAATTGGATACTCTTCAGAAACTTGGTTCTGGGTTTCAGATGTTCTGGGAGGGGTAGATTGCAGTCTAGCCGTTGGAGGGCGAGCGTCCCCGCGAGCCC
>CAUZRT010000149.1:0-8242 GCA_963582235.1 Lentisphaeria bacterium | reverse complement strand
GAACGAGGACGAAGGCCGACGACGAGGATGATGTGTCTCTCCCTGCCAAAACCGGCAGTGCCGGAAGGTTGCTTGCCCCGGCTTCGTCCCGCATGCGGGACGAAGCCGGGGCAAGCCCTGAAATACCGGAATCCTGGATGGGAACTGGTCAAGTGGAAAATCTCATCATTGAATATGCGAAAGGGATTCGGATCATCCGATTGAATCGACCGGATGTCCTGAACGCTTTGACGCCGGAGATGTTCGACGAATTGGGTACTGCTCTGCAGGCAGTCCAAACGGGTGCCGGTATCCGCGTCGTATTGATTACCGGTGAAGGGCGAGCTTTCGCGGCGGGGGCGGACATTGCCCGGATGAAAGAGCTTTCGCCGGCGGAGTGCGAGGCATTTCTGTCGAGAGGGCAGGGGGTCCTCGATCAGATCGGCAGTGTTGCGATTCCGGTCATCGCGGTTGTCAACGGTATTTGCGTTGGCGGTGGCCACGCCCTGGCGCTGGCCTGCGATTTCCGGCTGGCTGCGGACTCCGCAACGTTTGGCGAACCGGAAGCGAAGATTGGCCTGCCCGGCGGCCTGGGGAATGCGTATCGCCTGTTGAAGCTCGTGGGGCCGGGCAAGGCTGCTGAGCTGCTGATGACCGGCAACACGATCACTGCCGCGGCGGCCGAACGAGTTGGGATCGTTCAGCGGGTGGTGCCCGCCGCATCGCTTTGGGACGAAGCGATGACAGTGGCGCGTTGCATCTGCAATCGCGGACCGACTGCGGTGAAGCTGATCAAACAGATGTTGCGGCGAATGGCGGAACTGACGCCCCGGGAAGCGCGGGAACAGGAAATTGCGGCTTTTCTGCAGTGCCTCGGGACCGGCGAGCCTGCCGAGGGTATGGCCGCGTTCCTGGAAAAGCGTCCGCCGCAATGGTGCGAGAAGTAAAGGCAACGGATCATTGGTAACCGGCAATGGCGTCAACGGCGGCGGCAAGCGTTTGCGGGTTGACGGCGGGATAGCGGTATAGCGAGCTCTGAATGTCTTTGAAAAGTTCCGTCAGGCGTGAGACGGCGATCAATTCCGTGTCGATCATGGCGGCCACATCCTGCGTATCCTGGAGGTGACCACGTTCGATCTTGGCCAGCGCCTGAGCATATGGATCGTAATGAAAAAAACTTACCACGGCGTGACGCTCGATGAACAGGGAGCGATCGCGCCACCCGGGCAACTCCGGAATAAGTCGGCCGGGCATGCCAGCTCGGTGTTGATTTTCAGGCTTTCCTTCAGCTCGGGCAGCGTCCGATAGAATGCATCCGGATCCGGAATCGCTATGGCATCGATATCGACAGTCGTGTCGCGCCAGCCGTGATAGACGCCTGTGCCACTCTCCCGAAATCCAACGGAGTTTTGCGGCCATACATAGCAAACGCACGCGACCAGGATACCTGCTAAGCCTTATCATTGCACGTACTCACATTCGCATGTTTCGCGTATTTCGCGGGGCAACTGCTTTTTCCAGGGTTGAGAAGCCGGTCGGAAACACCTGCACCAGTCCACCATTCCGTCACTCCGTCTAACTATATTGGGTTGCGGCAATCCTCACGCTATATTGAAGTAGTTCTCGGTCTGTTGAACAGAATGTAACAGATCCGTCCAGGAGCAACGAAAAATGAAATTCGAGGAATACATAATATGTGATCCGAAGACCTGTGGCGGCGTGCCCACCATCAAAGGTACCCACGTCACGTTGCGAACGGTCCTCGCGAGTTTGGCGGAAGGTACGACGATCGCCGACATTATCGTAGATTTTCCGTCGCTGACGGAGGAGAGTGTGCATACGGTAATCGCGTTTGCCGCCAAGGCTGCCGAAGAAGATCTCCCGACCCTGGGCGTCCCGATTCTGTCATGAGAATCAAATTGGATGAGAATCTCCCTGCCGATTGTGCGGAAGTCTCAGCGAAATCGGACATGACGTCGACACCGTAATTCGACGACCCGCGATGCGCGATTAAGTGAACGACGACGAGCCACATCGACCGCTGGGTCCCGCGTGCGGGACCCGACAGCCTGACCCAGCGGGTCAGAAACGATCCCGCTTTCCCGGGCCTTTTTTAATTCGGGCTCCATTTCTTTCAGCCGATGCCCAATCTGTATGACCTCTCCTCTGAGCAGGATCAACTCGCCCTGCTTGATGGCAATTGCAACTCGAAAAGCAATGACGGTAAAGATAACGTGGAACTTCGATGCAGCAGGGGGTACAGGATGCTGGGGGTCTTTTCCGGGAAGAGCCGCCCCGCTGGGGCGGGCTGATGATCCGAATTACTCCGATCGCGAAGAACCTACTGGATAACGCGCGAGGAAGGCTCGCGAATAAGGTAGGGGAAAAACAGGTGGCGATTTTGTGACGAGACGGGGTTGGGCGACGGGAGAGACGCCAGCGGCAAAGATTCAGGGCGCGATAATCAATGTCACAGACACAAAAAAAAGCGGGCCGCACGTATTCGCGCGGCCCGCTTTTTATAGAAAAACTTTGCCGTCTGGAAAAATTTTTCTTGGTGGGCGTTACTGGACTCGAACCAGTGACCTCTACCGTGTGAAGATAGCGTTCTAACCAACTGAACTAAACGCCCAGGGGAATTGGCGACCGCCGTCGCTCAACTACCAAATAATCTTGAGCGCGGCGGCGGGGTTTGCAAGTCGCGGCAGCGGATTTGGGATGAGGATGAGGACTGGCAAAATAATTAGGACGAAGCCCGACGAAGCGCCAGCCCAACGTAGCGCCAGATCAAGGTAGCCAGTTCGGCGTAGTCGGGGCAGGACGATTGAGTGATAAAACGATTGTTCCTCAAACTGGTATGAACTCTCCCATCCGCCGCACTTCCGTAAGGTTAAGGATCGGGTTCGGCTGAGGGGCTATATTAAGGGCTCGCGTAAAAATAATTTCACATTTTCGCTCGTCTATTTGATGTCATCTTCCGACGATGCTCGCTCGCGAGATCCGCGAGCAACTGCTTTTTATAGGGTAAAAAAAATGACAGCGAACGGACACATGTCGGACTCACCGAAACAGGGCAAACAATATCCGGGCTGGATGGTCGTGCTCGTTGTACTGATCATCGCGAGCGCGCATACCCAGCTGACAATGCGGCATCTGGCGCTGTGGCTGGCGAACGTGCGGTACGGTGCCATCGCGAAGGAAGACGTGGCGGCAACGCCGGACGGAACGGGCACGATCTGCCGTGACCCGTATGCCGTATTCAAACCCCACGAACTGCAGGGGAAGAAGCTCTGGATCGGCGATCAGTTCTACCCGATCACGGATAACACGCCGACAGAAATCCATCTGGACGCGGCACACGTCGATGTGACAGCCGCGTTCGCGGAAAA
Organism: Lentisphaeria bacterium; assembly: GCA_963582235.1. Lineage (GTDB taxonomy): Bacteria > Verrucomicrobiota > Lentisphaeria > JABSQK01 > CAJWLW01 > CAUZRT01. The sequence continues at coordinate 4,874 of CAUZRT010000149.1, read as the reverse complement.
AGATCGGCATCGATCGTACCTGACCGGATTCACCGAGAAGACGGTTGTCATAAGGGCGGCGCTGGCCTGTCCGTCGATCAACTTCACACCGTCGGACTGTCTGCTCGGCCTGAGTTTCGGGCTGCTGTTCCTTTATTCCGTCATCAAACGGCAGCGTCCGGCACGCATGTTGCCGCCGATGTGTCTAGCCGTCTTTCTGCTGGTCTGTGTGCTGTCGCTGTTTGACTGGGCCCGCATCCTGGATGGATCCGGAATGAGTGCCGAGCGTAATGCCGGCATCAAGGAACTCATTCAATACGTGGAAGTGTGGCTGCTCGGCTACCTGTTCTTCGTCGAGGTCCTGCGGGACCGCCGCATTCGCCGCGCCGCGGTGGTAACTTTAGTGGTTGCGGGGGGCGTCACGATTGTCGTCGGGCTTTGGGAATACACGTGGGTCGTCCGCGGCGCAACACAGCGGTTGCTGGCGGACATTGGCGAAGTGGATGCGCTATTTGGTATCCGTTTTAATCCCAGCCGCAGCACGAGCGCCGGTTCGGAGTCGAGCAGGAATGTGCTGGCCGGCTACCTGATGATCTTCTTGCCGTTGCTGGTGGCGTTGCTGCCCGCGGCACGAAGCAGGCGGTTCCGCGTGGTGCTTTGTATTATTTCCTGTCTGGGTATTTCCTGCCTGCTGCATGGTGCCATGCTGGTGGCTGCGGTCGGGGGTTGTCTGCTCGTGACCCTGAACTGGAAGAAGACATTCGCGGTACCCGCGACCATCGGCTTGGTGTTTCTCATCATTCTGCTGACGTGCATTATCTCACGCCGGCATGGCACCATTCTGATCGATTCGGTGGCTTTGAACCGGACCCAGGACACGTATGGTTTGCAGCCGATGCCAATGAAAGGGCAGGGCGTCGAAAGTGTGAAGGCCTGGGAGCCATGGCAGCAGAAGTATCTGGAACTGCAGGCAGCATTGAACGCCGTCAGTTTCTCGCCGCTGTTCGGTTACGGACTGGGGATGTATCAACGGCGGATAAATTTATTTTTCACATCGAGCAAGCACACGCCACTGACCGGCGTGATCAAGAAACCGAAGAACTTCATGGAGCGCGACTCGCACTCGGTGTTCGCCGTTCAGGCGGTGGAGACGGGATTGATCGGCGTTGCCTGTCTGCTGTGGCTGCTTGTGTGGATCATGCAGCAGGCATTACGGGTCCGCCGCCGCGCGGACGATCCGTTCGACAGGGCGCTGCTGCTGGGGGTCGCGGGCAGTGTGATGGCGATATTGATCGGGGGCTGGTTCACGTCGGTGATGGTGCGCGGCCTGCAGTTGGTCGTCATCGCCCTTGCCGCCCTGCCGGCGGCGGTAGCGGCAGAGGAAAAGGGGGAATAAGGCGCCTTTCTACCTCAGTCCGACGGCGCGGCGGACGGCGTCGAGGGTGGCGGTGGCTTCGATGCGGGCTTTGGCGGCGCCGGCCTGCAGCACCTGTTCGACATAATCCACGTTGTCCATCAGTTCATCCCGCTTCTGCCGCAGCGGCCGAAAATACTCCCAGTATTTCTCAAACAGTTCCTGCTTCGCATGGCCGTACCCCATGCCGCCGTCCAGGTAGCGCTGCCGCAACGCTTCGATTTCTCCGTCGTCAGCGAATAGCTTATAAAGCGTGAATATATTGCAGGCGTCCGGGTTTTTCGGCTCCTCCATCGGTGTTGAGTCGGTGACAATCTTCATGAACTTTTTGCGCATGGCCTTTTCGGCGCCGAAAATTTCGATGGTGTTGTCATAGCTTTTGGACATTTTATGTCCATCGATACCCGGCACGATGGCGACGTCGTCGAGGATTCGTGAATCAGGAATGACAAGGACATCGCCGTACTGGTTGTTGAAGCGAACAGCGATGTCGCGGGTGACTTCCATGTGCTGTTTCTGGTCCCTGCCGACGGGGATCACATTAGCTTTGTACAAAAGGATATCGGCGGCCATGAGCACGGGGTAGGCGAAGAGGCCGTGATTCGATTTCAGGCCCTGGGCGATTTTGTCCTTGTAACTGGTGCACCGTTCGAGCAGACCCATGGGTGTCACGCAGCTGAGGATCCAAGTGAGCTCGGTTACTTCCGGAACGTCAGACTGGCGAAAGTAGATCGTGTGATCCGGATCAATGCCACAGGCTAGGTAATCCACGGCTGCGCTAACGACGTGCTCACGAAACTGAGCGGGATTCGGCAGCTGCGTGAGCGCATGGTAGTCGACAATGAAAGAAATGGTCTCGCCCTCGTCCTGGGCACGGACCATTTGTCGCATGGCACCGAAATAGTTGCCGATGTGCAGGGTACCGGTGGGCTGAATGCCGGTAAGAATCCGTTGCTTGGTCATTTAGATTACGTAATGGGTAATACGTGAGACGTGAGACGTGAGGCGTGGGGCGTATTACGTATACTAATACACGTATTCGCGCTGGTTGTCATGGATGGAGTGGCGACTAATCGCGGTGGCGCGGACTGCGGGTGCACGACATGAAAGGGGGTTTTCGCGGCAGCAATAGATTTTCGCAGCCCTTGTGCTTTGCGCTATTCAGACGGAACGCCGGAAGAACTACCACGGATGCCTCCGTATCTCCGTGGTAAGGATCTTTCTGCTGGTTGGATAGCCATTTCTGCATCAATGTAGCATCAGAGACTACACGGAAGGCGCCGAAAACGAACGCCACACCTACCTACCCCACTTTCATGTCGTGCACCCACGGACTGCCACGTGCTTGATAGTTGAGATCGGCCATTTATTTTATCACTATGTAATGCCTGATGGCGCAATCGGATTCACTCTGAGCTTGTCGAATGCAGCGAACAGCATCCGTTCTGATTCTACTTCTGGGCGGCGTCGTTATCGCGACGGTCTGGGTGCTGCGGAATCCGCCGGGGGATTTGATGCCGTCGGTCGAGCGGATTGAGGGGCCCATCATGACATTGAGCCCGCGGCGGTACGAACATCCCCTCCACTTGCAGTCGCCAACAGATCCGAATCTGCCCGTGTACAATTATAACTGGCGGCGGCATGCGCGTGCCGAATGGCGGCAGCAGAACTTCAAGATTGCCGAGGAGTTCTACAAGACAGCATTGGTTTACGAGCCGAAACACTCCGGGAATCTCGAAGCGCATCAGCGGATCGGCGAGAGCGCGTATCGCGACCAGCGCTATGAGGAGGCGTGCAACCGGTTTTACACCATCCAATTGGAAAGACCGCACGAGCTCAACAGCTATACACAACTTGCAATAGCACTATTCTGCTCCAATCATCTGTACGAGGCCGAGCGGATCGCCCGCAAAGGCCTCGAGACGCCCGTGGGGATCGAGCAGCCCGGCGGCCTCTATTTTATACTCTACCGGATCTATGACAATCTCGGAATGGAAGGTTTCAAGTCGGAATTCCAGACCAAGGCTTACTCGGAATTCGTAGCACTTGGTGAAGGAATTATCCAATACATTACCGATGAATTGTACGACTGCCTCATCGAGTAGGAAGCTCTCCTGAAACTTGATCGTCCACGTCTTCGACGGTCGATCTGAGGACGAGGAGGAGGAGGATTTGCGCGCACGACGGGAATCCCCAATTGTGCGTTGACATTTTGACGCCTCCGAGATTCGGGACGGCTTGGCGCACCCGGCGCCTCCCACCCTGAACTCGGGACATAGGCGAGGATATTGCCAGCCCCGCGGTTGCGGGGCTGGTCCGCCGGTGACGGAAAATTCCGATTCTGTAACGCCCATGAGCAGTATTCGCATACTCCCCGAAGATGTCAGTAATCGTATCGCCGCCGGCGAGGTCATCGAGCGGCCGGCCTCGGTCGTCAAGGAACTCGTCGAGAACGCGGTAGATGCCGGCGCCACCCGGATCACGATCAATGTCGAACGCGGCGGGCGATCCCTGGTGCGGGTTGTCGACGACGGTAGTGGTATGGATGCGGAGGATGCATTGCTTTGCCTCGAGGCCCATGCCACCAGCAAGATAAAGTCGGCCGGTGACATAGAGACAATCCATTCGTTCGGGTTCCGGGGGGAAGCATTGCCAAGCATCGCCTCGGTGACGCGCTTTTCAATGCGCACGCGTCTGGCAACAGCCGATGAGGGCACCGAAGTGACGTCCAACGGCGGCGTTATACAGAACGTCAATGCCGTGGGCTGTGCCGCGGGAACATCCATTACGGTGCGCAACCTCTTCTACAACCTGCCGGCGCGCCGCAAATTTCTGCGCCAGGTGGGGACGGAAGAATCGCACATCGAAGAGACCGTCCTGCTGGTGGCGCTGGCGAACGCGGCTGTGAGTTTTGAATTGACGTTCGACGGCCGGCCGGTGATCACCGTCCAGGGGGACAGCGACATCCGTACCCGCGCGGCGTTGCTGCTCGGGCGTGATACCATGGCAGCGATGTTGCCGCTTGATTTTGCAGAAGAAGGCATCCGAGTCAGCGGCCTTGTTGCGCGTCCGGGGTTGACGCGTTCAAGTCGTCGCGAGCAGCGCACCTTTGTCAACGGCCGGCCGGTGACATCGGACAGCATATATTTCGCGCTTCGCGATGCCTACCACAGCCTGGTGATGAAGGGCCGCTACCCGCCGGCGCTGGTATTTGTCGACGTGGAACCGGACCGGGTCGATGTCAATGTTCACCCCGCGAAACGCGAGGTCCGATTTCGGGACAGTCGCACCGTCGGTCGTGTTGTCGGCATCGGGATCCGGCAGGCGATGCGGGGGTTGGTGACGCCGGCGGCCTTTCCGGAGGGCCCCGGGAAGGCGACCGACGCTGAGATTCCACAGCCGGCGATTGACTTTGCGGCTGCCGCGCCGACGGCTGACGGCGGCGATGCTTCGGGGGCATTTGCGAGTACGGCGCCGGCGC
>CAUZRT010000148.1:0-8392 GCA_963582235.1 Lentisphaeria bacterium | reverse complement strand
GCCCACCGCTCTCTGACGATCGCCGTCAACGCCTCTACGGCGGCCGTCTCCGTTATTTCACTCGTATCGATGGTCACGGCATCCGCGGCGGGCTTCAACGGCGATACCTCCCGGGTACTGTCGATCCGGTCACGTTCGGAAATCTCCGCCGCCACCGTCGACAGCGTCGCACCGTCTACGGTTTCCCCCACCTGTGCCAATCGCCGGCGCGCCCGTTCCTCGGGACTTGCGGTGATGAAAAACTTATGACGCGCGCTGGGGAATACTACCGTCCCGATGTCGCGCCCCTCCATAACGATTAACGGCAGCGCTGCCATCTCTTGCTGCCGCGCCACCATCCACCGCCGCACCTCCGGAATCCGCGCAACGCGACTGACCCGCAACGTCACCGCCGGCGAGCGTACCACCGGCTGCGGCACCGGTTTGCCCTGCAGCAACATTTGCACCCGTTCCTGATCGTCGGCTTCGCAGGTGATGTCGATGTCGTCCAGCACGCGGATGATCCCATCCACATCCGAGTCTGCGTCAATTCCCTTCGCGAACACGTACCATGTCAACATCCGGTACATTTCGCCGGTATTGATGTAATAGCCTCCACACTCCGCGGCAACGCCGCGTGCCACTGTGCTCTTTCCCGACGCAGCCGGCCCGTCAATGGCGATCTGTTCCCGTGCTTCCCGCATACCCGTACCATATCAAGACCGACATTGAAATCAATTATCTGAAGCTCCAGGGCAATCCAGTCAACACCAACGACCTCTGGGGCATTGGTTGACACCGGCACCATTCCGGCCGGATCAGCAGACCCTGTCCGACTTGTGGAACTGAAACTCACACGCGATGGCTGTCACCCATCACTTTAAGTCACGAAGTCACGCAGAAGGGCAATTTTTTCCTCGATCAACGCTTCTGCGGAAAACCGCTGTTCGATCATCGCGTGTGCCGCGGTCAAGCGACTCGACACGGACGCTGTATCGCCCATGAGTGCACGGATGGTATCCACACAGGCTTCCGGTGCCTCAGGATCGAAGCGGAAACCGGTTTCGTTGGTGACCACTTCGCCAATACTGCCGGTATCCCTGGCCAGGACCGGCAGGCCCGTCGCCATTGCCTCGATAATGATGTTCGGTATGCCGTCGGCATCGCCGTCTTCAAGCCGGCGGCTCGGCACCAACAATATGTCAGCCTCGGCCATCAGCGCCGGAATCCGATCACGCGATACAACTTCGTGCCGACACACTTTGTCACCAACGCCCTCGTCCCCCGCAATGCCGGCCAGCCGTTCGCTTTCCGGCCCTTCCCCAACGATCTCCAGTGTACAGTCAATGCCGCAGCGATTGAGATGAGCGATAAGGCGAATGCCCGTATCCATGCCTTTTTTGGGGACGAGCCGACCGAGGGACAGGAACCGGAGGGGATCGTGAGCGCGGAACGTCGACTTTCGTAACGGCCAATCGGCAAGGATTATTCCGTGAGGGATCAACCTTACCCGGCTCTGCAATTCAGGGCGACGCTGCACCAGTGCATCCCGTGCAAAGGTGTTACAGGCGGCGATGAATTCAGCATCACCGAATAGGAAGCCGTCATCGAACTTCGGCACCAGGACGTCATGAGCATGGATGCTAATGGAGTATCCGATCCCCGCGGTCCGCGCTGCCTTGGCGCTCAAGAGACCGGGCACATCGGCAAAGGCGGCGTGAATGTGGCTCGCGCCGTTGTCCGTCAGATAGGCGGTCAATGCGTCCACTTCACGGGCGCGCCGGGCCAGGACCGCGTGTCGGCGCAGGCGACCGGCCGAGATCACGCCGGCGCGCGGCACTCTTACGGACGCCGCCGGCTTTGTCTCTGAGTTGAGATAAACCGGCTCGGGAATGTCCACCGGCAGTGCGCCCAGCCCGGGACGAACGGCAATGGGCAGGATGTCGAGACCGGCGGCACAGAGAAGTTTCAACTCCTGGGCAATGAATGTCTCGCTCCATACCGGGAAGGATCCCATCAAGTAAGCGATTCGACCCATGAAAGCATCGGATTGTTCGAATGATAATGAGCGTCCTGCACAAGTCCTGGCGGGGCCAGGTTCAGTGTCCTTGTTTAGCGTTCGGAATGCATTCCGTTACCAGTCAGAATCAGAAGATTCCGCTTACGCGCCGAGTTCCATAATTCATTCCTTGTGTAAGATATAGCTACCAGGAATTGGACGCCTATCGTCCTGGCTCAGCGACTCGCCGAAGCGCAGCGTAGGCGAATTCGGCTGCAGCCGATTGATGGGCGCCGGTGACGCCCGGTTAGTCAGAACAGAGATTCCGGATCGCCTACCTCGCGGACGGGTTCATGCTTGGCGTCTATACATGTGGCAGCTCAGAGCCTCACGACTCTGCGGCCGCAATATGTTTGGCAATCAGTTCCTTAAAGCGAATTTCGCTATTGTCCTGTGGCTCGTAGCCGATAATCTTTCTGGCGTTGGCAATACTCCAGAAGTTGTGGGAATTGCCGCTGACACCATAGAAAATCTGAAATGGGACGCCGTTCGAGTCCCGGATATCCTCCGTCTCAATACTCCTGACGAACAACTGCGCCATGTCACGCTCGCTGATGTATGCGCCGAGGGCGCGCCGCACACTGCGCAAGTCACCTTTCAGGCAGTTCGCCACATCCGTCTCCCGTGGCCCCCCGATTCGTATATGCACGTTCTCGAGCGGGCGGTTAGCCATCTTCCCGCATGCGAAGACGAACCCAAGGTGTTCGTAAGCCTCCTTAGCCCAACCGTAGTAGTTGTCGGAAAGTGCGCGTTCATCAGGATCCACGAAATTCATCTGGTGATTCAGGATCAGTGGTGTGTAGAAGTCTGCCGCGTGATTGGAACCGGCGACGACCACTCGGCGTACATTCTCTTCACACGCAATCTCATAGATGTTGAAGGCCATCTGGACGTTTGATAGTTCAGATTCGAAATCTCCCCGTCCCTGGACGTAGCCAAAGTGCACAACGGCATCTGCGCCGTGAAAGTGTTGCCGGTATGAGTCTCGATCCGGGCTGAGGAGATCCGCCACCTGCACGTCCGCCAGTTCATTACCATCTCGGTCTATATTCCTTAGGTCCAGGAGGACAACATCGTATCGGTCTCGAAGATACGGCAAGACCTGGCCTGCGATCTTTCCTGCAGCACCCGTGACTAAAACTTTCTCTCTGTTGTCCATATCTGATTTTTCATAAAATGGCTCATTATTAAATTCTCGTTTTGCCAGTCGAAGACGCGAGGCGTGCATCCAGCAACGTCCCGCATGAGGCGCTTCAAAAACGCACGTTTTTGAAGTCGCCCTCCATGCTATGGTTAACCATCTCCTTCTTTGTCAGCTCGCCGTCGGTAATCTTCGAGCGATGCCAGCATTCGGTCCTCGACGTCCTTGTTGAACACCCACGCCCTGACTGACTCCTCGATTTGATCACCCTTCAACCAAACGTCAATCCGGTTGAGAACAGCATCCGCATCATCGTTGCGAATCTGATCGGCATTCATGATCGACTCAGAAAGGTGGGCTTGCAGGGTAGTGTCGTACACCTGGGCCAAAACACGGTGGAAATAGGTGTAGCAGGCAAGCAATGTGATCAAAACGCCCCCCAAGAACCCACCGGCTAATTTCTTCATCTGTATCCTCCTTGTTCTTATGGCTACCGGAAAGGTCACCGAGGCGGGCGCGCGTTAGCGCGTTCCGCATTCGGTGCACCGGTCTGGTTGTCGTCGCGGTGCATCAACTTCACGGCGGATCAGGTTTGGGCGCAGCGTCTTGTTCGGCTTGTCGGGCGAGTTGCGTGATAAAAGTGAAAGCCGCATTCGCGACTTCGATCCCTTTCGTGGCGAGATGTTCCCGAAAGAAACTTGTGTGATCGGAGTGTTCGTGGAAATTATGCGGCGTAAGAACGCATGAGAAAACTGGAATCTCGGTGTCGAGTTGCACGCGCATCAGTCCATCGATGACAGCCGAAGCAACAAAATCGTGGCGATAGATTCCGCCATCCACGATAAACCCAAATGCGATGATTCCGTCGTAGCTCTTGGTCTTGGCGAGCTTCAATGCCATCAGAGGAATCTCTAAACTGCCTGGAACGCTGAAATCTACAACATCTCTTTCAGGCGCAACACCGTGGTCGCGAAGTCTCGATACACATGAAGATTTCGCCGAATTAACGATGTCAAGGTGCCATGATGCTGAGATGGTTGCTATCTTCATCTGTCTTAGCGGAACTTTCAGGCCTACCGAGGCGGGCGGCGCTTAGCGCCGTTTCGCAGTCAGTGGACGAGCCTTTTTGAAGGTTCTCTGCATTACAGTTGCCGTTGTTGCAGACTCCGCATTAGGATTCGCGTTGATTGCGCATTTCGCACTGGCCTTACCATTGACGTTGATTGCGCATTTCGCAAATTCACGTTGATTGCGTATTCCGCAGATTCGCATCGCCGGCGATCACCGGCGTCGCAATTTCGTGAGTGACAACGATGCTGATCAACCGCTCGGCTTTTTGCGTCGGCTGAATTAGTCTTGTTATAGCGTCGATATATGTCGCAGCACCCTGATCGGGGGTAACAAGAAGCTCAAGACCTCGGCCAGCTTGTCCCAGCCCACACGGCCGAATGGTTCCGTACGATGGCATAGGCATCGTTCCACCTTCGTCGCGGGAGATCAGCCCCGCCTCGCACGCGACGATGAACTCATCTTCACCCTCAATCTCAACGCGGCCGTCGGAGAACGCGAGAGGGTCGAGTTCGAGGTCGGTGTAGCTCCGCTCACCATCAATGAAAGTCGGTGGTGTGCAGATGTCGATGCTGATATGTCCCGAGCACCACGCGGCTATCCACCAAGTCGCGTTCGGAATCAGGTGCATGACGGGCAGACCTTCCTCGGGGTCTCCTTGCCCTACCTCACACGCACCGATGTTCGATCCTAACTAGCTCCTAAAGATCGTACCTTTGGGGCTATACAGCCGCAGCACGTGGCGATCATTGCTGATTACGTGCGCAGGCCAACGATAAATCCCTTCTGGTCGCTTGATCTTCAGTATGACGACGGTTTTGTAGGTCATATAGTTCAGGGGCTCCCGCTATCGGCATAACAAGTGATTCTACGATTCATCAGTTATCACCCTCGCATCGCGTCGCGGTGGAGCAGGCCCGCCGTAGGGAGTGGACATCTTGTCCGGTGGGCACATATTTCACTACCTCCGCGCCTCGTCCAAGCTCAAAATTGGTCACCGCAACATAACTATAGATGAACAGCCCAGTCCAATCAAGCCCTGCCCTCACCCGCCCTTACTTTAGTATATCACGCCGCATATCATGATCACCGAAGGTCGGACAGCATATCCAGGAAGATTAGGGTAAACGATTTCGCTCGGCTTCTGCGAGGCACCTGACTACCGCCCCCGACCCCCCCCAAGCCCGGTACTGAGAATCCGCCGCCCGGCGAAAGGAGGAGACGGCATTGACGATTCAATGAACACATCTACCGTATGCCCTGTTAGGAGCCACGCGGCGGAAGGCACGTGGCGAGATCAGATCGAGACTGGCGACTTGATGACCGTCGATGACTTCGCGTGGCAATCGCAGTGTCAAAAATCCAAACTCCGATTCGCAACAATCCCGAGGCACAGAGTCGCCCCGGATAGAAGTACGAACTATGCCGCATTATTCCGTTAGTGAAACCCGCATCATTCACAAGGACGACTTCGCCTATATTTCCCATCCGTCGATTGCCGTGCTGCAAAACGGCGGCTGGCTCGCCTCGTACAACCATTCCCGCCGCCGGGTGCCGACAATGCATCCGCCGGACGACCCGCGGTTCCGGACACTGTTGTCCCGCCCGACGGACCAGGGCGCGACCTGGCAAGCGCCCGTATTCGCACCGAACTTCTACTGGTACGGGCCCCAGTGTCCAGGGATCACGCAGTTGAGCAACGGGACAGTTCTGCTGAGTGAGTTCCGGCTTGGCTGGTATCCGCTGCCGCTGGCTCGGAAGCTGAAAGCCGACGGAGCACCCGTAGCAATCTCACTTCCATCGAATAAGCGCCGGGCAGACTGTTATGCTGCTATTGCGGACAAGAACCCGACGGAGCCACATGCGTACAGGGCACCTACGTCGAGCTTGGCTGAGCCGTATCCCGGATCCTCCCGAAATGAGATCGCGAGAGATGAGCCGGCTCTCGCCGAAATCGAACAGGTAGAGATTAAGGCATAACAATGGCACGACCATGGTGGCAAGAGCCCCTGCGAATTTATCAGGCGAACTTGAGGCTTGTTGACGGGGATCAGGATCCGTCCGATATCATCGACCAGGCAAAGGAGCTTTCGGCGAACGTCCTCGTGGCTAATGCCGGCGGCGCGTTTGCCTTCTATCCAACCGAGTTAGACTGCCAGGACCGCGCACCAACCCTGCAGGGCGATCTGTTCGGCGGCCTTGTCGCCGAAGGACGCAAGTCCGGTATCCGCGTGGTCGCACGCCTGGAAATTTGCGTCAAGAGCAAGACCATCTACGACAAACATCCGGAATGGTTCTACATAGACGCCGACGGAAAGCCGTTGGATTCTCGCGGGCGAATAGCGACCTGCTTCTGCGGCCTAGGGTTTGTTGAGCAAGTATGCGCGATCATCCGCGAAATAATGCATCGTTGCCGGCCTGACGGAATCTTCTTCAACGGATGGGGCCATCACGAACAGGACGCCGACGGCTACCGGGGACCGTGTCAGTGTCCGGGCTCCATCCAGGCGTTTCGGGAGTTCTGTGGAAAGGCCGTACCCACCAAAGAGCGATGGGAAAATCGGTCCGATCCGGCGAGCGAGGATTACCATCGATTCAGGCACAGCAGTGCCGCGGCGTTCCTAAAAAAAATCAGAGAATTTATCCGGGAACAAAACCCTGACGCCGTCCTTTTTCATCCCATGGGCCTTACCCCGCTAAACGATGCTCCGGGATACTCTCCGGGCGAAATGCTGTCCGAACTGGGCGACATACAGAATGTTTTCTGGTGCGAACTCGGGTCAGCGCCGTTCGACGACCGAACGACGTGGGCTTATTGGGCCACTGAACAGGGAAAAATCGGGCGCACAGCCGGACACAGGACGAATGTTCTGATCGACTATCCAATGTGCGGATCATATCGCCATGCCTGCCACGCCTACGGGTGGATGGGTCTTGGCATCGCACGCACACTGGCCGGGGGGGCCATTCCACAATTGCATTTCATCGGACCCATGGGTGTTCAGGAGGACCGTCAGGGAATTCCCATCATGAAGGAGCTGATGGCCTTCGCCCGAACAAACGAGACAGTCTACGATTCGCCGGAGTCGGCATCACCGGCGGCGCTGTTCCTTTCCCACACCACGTCACTGGCTGAGCAGGAAGTCGGTTTCCTTCGGGCCTATCGAGGGTGGTACCGGGCGCTTGCGCGGGGGCATGTCCCCTTCGACGTTGTGCCCAGCCCTGAGTTCGGCACTGCGGATCTCGACGCAATCTTCGGGCGATATCGAACCCTGATCCTACCAAACGTCTGGCGATTAACCGAGACGGAAAAAGAAGCCGTCGACGTCTACGTCCAGCAAGGAGGTAAGTTGATCGCCTCGCTGTTCACGGCGCTGGGCAATGGATTGGATCCGGCGCCAGGCTCATTCCAGTTACATTGCCTTAAAGGCATCGAGGTCGTGAAGCACCAATGGGTAACGATGAACACTTATTGCCGGCTGGGGCAGGATCGCCTACCGGGGTTTCCTAATGAAATCGATATGTTGCCCGTCCACGGCGGCCTGCTGCACGTCCGTGCCCCGGCCAATGCCGATGCGATGTTTAATATGACCCGACCGGAACCCAACTGCATTCCGGAGGACGCTTACATCCGTGAACAGACGGACTGGCCCGGATTGGTGCTGATGGAGGTTGGTAAAGGGTCCGTCGCCTACCTGCCGTGGGCGCCGGATCAAATGTACCACCAATCCCGACTGCCCGCCCTTGGGGCGCTATTGTTGAGTGTTGTCCAAGCCGTTTCTCCGGACACACGACGATTCCTCACCACTGATGCACCCGGGGCCATCGAGGTTACGCTCTATCGCCGGTCCGGACAGCTACTGCTCCACCTGGTTAATTCCACCGGCTGCTGCGACGGCCATGTCGACGAGCCGATCACCTTGACGGACGTGAATTTCTCCATGGAAGGACAGTTCACACGTGTCCGCGCACTGGCATCGAAAAGCGATTTGGAGTTCAATGTCCAGCAGGAGCGAACACATTGGGTGCTACCCCAGCTGAAACTCTATGAGGTGCTCGAATTAGCAGTGGATTAGCCCGGCATCCCAAGGCTCGATTGTGATTTTTAACGAATTATCGTTAAGGACGGCGACCGCGTCGCCAGC
>CAUZRT010000147.1:0-8497 GCA_963582235.1 Lentisphaeria bacterium | reverse complement strand
CCGGCTGCTCGAGAAGATACTGGACGCTTTCCGTCCAGCGCACTGAATTGTTGATCTGCCGCTGCAGATTCTCGGCGATGGACTCGGGCGGGCAGGGTTGTGCGGTGACATTCGAAATGACCGGAATCTTCATGGTTCCGAACTCGAACCCCTGCATGAAGGCGCCGAACTCACTCGCTGCCGGTTCCATATAACGGGAGTGGAAGGCGCCGCTGACATCGAGCGGCACGAACATCCGCGCCCCGGCGTCCTCAAAGGCAGTTCTGACAGCTTCCACATCAGCCACCATTCCGGAAATCACCGTCTGGCTTGGCGCATTGTAGTTGGCAATATCAATGCCGACGTGTCCGGAATCAGCCAATACCAGTTCGATCTCCGACACCGTCATCCCGATGATGGCGGCCATGCCGCCGCCTTTGGCGCGGCTCATGATTTCGCCCCGCTTTTGTACGATCTCGAGGCCCGTCGCGAAGTCAAACGCTCCGGACGCCAGCAACGCGTTGTATTCACCGAGACTGTGACCGGCGACAAAATCGGGCGGCCGCTCGGCTTCCTCGAGTTTCTTTTTGTAGGTCAGGGCGTTCACGGTGAACAAGGCCGGCTGCGTGTACGCGGTTTGGCTGAGCCGGCTGTCGTCCTCGGCAAGGCAGAGATCCTTCAGCGAATAGCCGAGGATCCCGTCCGCCGCGGCGGTAAATTCGGAAAACTGATCGAATAGTTCGGCGCCCATTCCGGGCTGTTGCGAACCCTGCCCTGGAAAGACATAGATCGTTGTCATTGTCGTAAAACCTATGCGACGTTGTTTTTTTCGCAGGAACCGTGTAAAAAAAATAGATGGGTCAGGTCTCACCAGAACTCACCGAATCAAATTGCACACTGACATTACCCCCCCCCCCCAATTTCGACAAGCTTCTGAGGCAGCCGCGAATAAAATTCTGGTGGTGAGCGTCTAATCCGTATATCCGTGTTCCCGCGCCCAGTGTCCTGTCTCTAAAATACGTTGGAAATCATTGCCAACGTATTTTAGAGACAGGACATTGGATCGAGTTAGCCGGCTTCGCGCGGGCTTTTTATCCGTGATTTGTAATCGACCCACTCGTAATCGATCCATTCGCCGCGTGAGTCACGTTCCGTGTTGTCACGAGACAATCCGTCAGCTGACGGATCACGGGACAATCGCTTTGTATTCGAATATCGATTACGAATTGATCGATCACGAGTGAAGTGCTGTTGAGTGTCCAAAAAACAAATTCCTATACGATCGAGGTATTTGTCCAAGACTGATGACAGGGGGTCGTACGTTATGAAGTTGTACCGTCATTATTTGAAGCTTTCCGCAGTGGCTGTCCACTGCGCGTTTGCCATCGGGGTGGTTAATCTGCAGCGCCGGCCTCGCCTTTGCCGACGTGGTCATTGTATCGTCGAAAAAGGCCGATCTATTCCGGGAGAAACGGGTACAACGGAACTTGAAATATGGTGATATTGTCCGTGCCGAATCGGTTGAATCGGACAGCGAGTGGGTCCGCGTTCAACATCACGGCGAAATTTTCGTGGCACGGAAAAATGATTTTCGCAATCGGGCCGAAATCGATCTCGCATTTGAACTGGCTAAGATCGATGCCGAAACGAAGTTGACGGAAGTCGAAGATGAGTTGAGCGACAACGTCGAAAGCCAGAATCGACTGCACCGCACGATGCTGAAGGTCCACATGGATCGTATGACAGCATTCATGATACCCTCCGTTATCCGGGCCGGGGAACCCAGGATTTCCTCGACGCGGCTCATTACCGTCGACGCGAACGGCCGCCCGCGGGAATCGACACCTGGGATCTCGGTTTCACGCGATTATAAAGTCAAAAATCGTCACATCGACAAGCTGACAGGGAACAAGGCGAAGCGGCTCATCCAGGATTTACAGACCGGGCTGAAGAAAGCGGGAAAAGAATTCCAACACTTGAGGGGAAAATGCCGCGAGCTTATTCAGAAAATTTTCAGCGAAGAGATTAGATGGAATTATCTGCATCGACGGCTCGATCAGTTCGAGCAGGCCGAGTCGGATTTGGCGCCTAACGAATTGTATCTGGTGACCGGCAATGATGTTCGTTTGTATCAGGAAAAGATGGCCCGCCGCCAACTTGCGAAAGGAACCGTCGTCATCGGTCGGCCGAACAGCCAGCATGGTGACTGGCTGAAAATCGTTGTCGGCGGCGATGCGTATGACAGCCGGACGCGTTTCTTTACAAACCACTGGCAATGGGAGGTGGAACAGTGCGGAACGCGGATTCGCATAGAGACCGACAGCGAGTATCTCGCGGCCGATGTTGACATGCTTCGATTTATGGAAAAATTGTATCAGGAACTGGTTCTGAAGCTCGAAGTGGACTTGAACACAAACGGAGATCTCGTCATCCTCAACGACATCAAGGACAACTGCGCCATCTGCGCCGCCAATGACGTCCGATGTCCGCATGGTGTCGTCGAAACGCTGGATCGGACGGCTGCCCGCCGAAGTCGCGACGCATGGCGCAGCGAACTGGTCAAGGTGCGCGAAGCGATCAAGTCGAAGCGCAGCCGGATCGCCGGGCTTCGAAGGGAACTCGTCAACCTGAATCATGACCAGGCCGAGATCAACCGGCGATTCGACGCCATGGTCGCCGTCGTCCGCGAACCTGTCATCGATATCCTGCCCGAATGAGGTTGAAATCAAGGGGGCGACTGGCAGATCCCAATCCCGAATGTATGCTCTCCCCCGACTTGCCGAATACACTGTCGATACCAACACTCAACGCTCGACACTCTCCTGACACAACTCGTAATCGATCCATTCGTAATCGACGCTTGGCTGGCTTTCGATTACGAATAGGTCGAAAGGGATATCCACTTGACCCAAGTGAGCCCAATATATTGTGGTCGGGTAACGGTCTGCCGTGTGGTGTCGCCCGAATGGGCGGCTTTGGAGTGCGGGCGGCTTGACGCCGCTTTCACACTTGGCGCGGAACGGCACCGGATTGGCTCCAGCCGTCGCACGATGCCGACAAAAATGCGGTCAATTGCTGGCACAACGGCCGTCGGCCAGTCCGTGGCCATTCGAAAGCGGCGTCAAGCCGCCGCACTCCAAAGGCTGACCGCTGCGCGGCCAGGCAGATAAGGCACAATATGTTGGGGTAACTTGAGTCAAATGGATACCAATTTAGGTTGATTACGAGTACTGTTTCGGCATGCCAAAACAGGCAGCGCCAGAACCTCGCTGAACCCTATAGTCCCCAATCCCTCAACCCTCAACATCCCCCATGTCCGATACCGGTAGCGGCACGATGGTCCTCGCCCGCTTCCTGGCGCGCGCCGGCATCGGCTCGCGGCGTAGTTGTGAAGCGCTGATCCGAACGGGCGCCATCACCATCAATGGACGGGTTGTTTCGGAGCCGGCGGTTCGTGTCGATCCGTACCGTGACCGGGTCAGCTGTCACGGCCGCGTCCTATCGATCTTGGCATCACGGTACTACCTGCTGAACAAACCTCGCGGCTATGTCTGTTCATCGAGAGATCGGCATGCATCGAAACTTGCCATCGATTTACTGGATATTCCCCGGAATGAGCGCGTCTATTCGATCGGCCGGCTTGACAAAGACAGTGAAGGCCTGCTGCTTTTTACCAATGACGGCGACATGGCCCAGACGCTGATGCATCCACGCTTCGGCATCACAAAGACCTATCGCGTTTATGTGGACGGGCCGCTGGCACGGAGCGACATGAAAGTTCTCGAGGCGGGGATCATCGACGACAGCGAGGTTTTGAAAGCCGTGTCGGGCCGAGTCATTCGTTCCGGAAGAAAGAGCGCTGTCGTGAAAATCGTCGTTGCCGAAGGCAAGAAGCGGGAAATTCGACGCATGGCCGCACAATTGAATCGGCGTGTAACCCGCTTGTTGCGCATCGCTTTCGGCCCCATCAAGCTGGGGACTCTCGAGTCCGGGAGCTGGCGGCCCCTGACCGATGCCGAAGTTCGGCGGTTACAGTCGATCTCTTTCTAAAAGTTAATGAATAGACAATAAGAGCGGGCATTGTGTACGCCACCATGCCCGCTCTTATCGTTCCAAGATATTGAATATGGCGTCACGAATGACTTCCTCGGTCTCCCGCTCATGTATGTGATAGACCGGATCTGACCCTGCTTTCCAGCCGGCGGAAGCGGCCTTGGACACCGGGTAACTGAAATATGCAATGACCTTCACCGTGTGCTCGGCCTTCGCGCGTTTGCCTTTGTTGTCGTGGGTGTCAGAGTCCCGCAGTCCCGCAGTCCCGCAGTCCCGCAGTCCCGCAGTCCCGCAGTCCCGCAGTCCCGCAGTCCCGCAGTCCCGCAGTCCCGCAGTCCCGCATGCGGGACTCTGACACCCAAACGCGCGATGGCTCCCCGTTTCCAAGCTAAACACGGCCCTGAGCCGGATGTCCGACTGCATGCGTCACATTTCGCGTGATCCGTTTGACTTTCTTGCAGACACACGGTAATTAGTGGCTAACCGAAAGCCCCTCGGCGGAGGCCCGCCGTTGCTCCAAGGGGGTCCGTCCGACGTGAGTTTGGGGCTGGAGCGACTCGGTCGGCTATTGGCGACCCCTTACGCCGGGCCGCCGCCGCGAATCGGGAAATCTCGGGTTTTCGGTCAGCCCTAATTAGCCAGCCGCAGCCGGATCAAACCAACGGGGATAATATTATGCTGCTCAAAGATCGTGTCGCCATCGTGACCGGCGGCTCTTCCGGGATTGGTCGCGGCATTGCCATCGAGTTTGCGCGTGAGGGGGCGAAGGTGATGATCGCCGATATCCGTGAGGATCCGCGCCGTGGCAAATACCACGAGACGGACGTGTCGACCACAACGGTCGAGGAGATTCGGAAACTCGGCAGTGAGGGTCGATTTCTCCAGACCGACGTGACCGACGCCGCGCAGTTGCGATGCCTGGTGGAGGACACGGTCCAATGGCAGGAGCGGCTCGACATTCTCGTTAACAACGCCGGCCGCAATTTTCGGGGGGATAGTCAATCGCTTTCCATCAAAGACTGGGACGATGGCGTTAGCCTAAACCTGAAGGCCGTTTTTGTTGCTACCAAGCTGGCCGTGCCGCACCTGAAACGATCACCTCACGGGCGCATCATCCAGATTTCCTCGGTCAACGCCTTCGGCGGCGGTGCCGGCCCGGTATACGCTTCAGCGAAGGCGGGCGTCGTGAACATGGTGCGCGACAATGCCATCGAGCTTGGCCCCCACGGCGTCACCGTCAACGCGATCTGCCCCGGGTACATCGGCACTGCACTTCAGGACTACCTGACGCCGGAGTTGATCGAGAAATGCCACCAGGCGACGCCGCTGCCGCGTCTCGGCACGCCGAAGGATGTCGGCCGGCTGGCGGTCTTCCTCGCCTCCGATGACGCCGCGTGGCTGACCGGCGATGCCATTGTCGTCGACGGCGGCATGACCAGTCGGGCGTATTTATGATCACCGTGTTTTCAGAATCTTAATTGTCCTCGTCCTCCGTCCTCGAGGAGAGCGAGCAAGTTTCTACCCGTAATTCCGGCTACATCGTCCTCACTGAGAAAGGGCATTCTGTCGAAGATGTCAAGGGTCTGCAGGAAGGTAACCGAATCCAGACAGGGGGTGAAGTCCGAGGCCCACAGCAAGCGGTCATATGAAAAGGTTTCTGCCAGGTGCTCTACATACGGCCAGGCGGCTTCGTGCGGGTAGTAATGTCCGGGTGTGGTCAGGGCATAGAAACCACTGAGTTTCACACGAACGCCGGGATATATCAAAAGTTCAGTTACTTGTTGCGTGGCCTCAGCCGCCTGTTCTGGGCTCGGCGGCGAAGCGGCCGCAGGAGGTAAGCCCAGATGCGAGACGAGCACCCGCAACTGCGGGAATTGCTCGAGCACCGGTTGCCAGGCGTTCCATGCGTCTCCTTGCGAATTCACACTGACGAGCCATCCCCAGAAGCCGGCCGGTACCTGCTCGAGCAGCCCGGCGTCATCACCAAAGACACATAGATGGCGACACCGGAAAAACATTGCGTCTGCAACGCTTACAGGTCCTCGATCGCGGGGGCGGAATCGATGGCGACGAAGGCCGCCGGGCGGATCCAATCGTATTGCGGCGACTGCTCTGTCAGGTATGCGTTGTTTTCCGCGCACCAGTCCTTTGCGGCATAGCCCACCACCAGGGCAGCCGACACGTTGTAATCACGAGTAAGGGAGTCGTAACATGCGGCCTCGTTTATCGAGACCCCGGGTCTCGATGCAAAAGACCGGACCTGATAGCCGCCGGCGAATAAATGAATGTGTGCATCCGCGTGTATTGCCATGGATCCTCCGTGTTGTCGATGTTGGTTGGAACTGTCGAAAAATATCGATTTCCGCCACGGAGTGGCGGGCCTCCGTCGAGGGGATTTCGGTGAGCCACTAATTAGCTTGATCGTCCAGAAATTTATTTCTGACGCTCAACAGCACTTCACTCGTGCTCGATCAATTCGTAGTCGACCCATTCGCAATCGAATGCGATTCAGCCGATTATCTCGTAACCGCGTTGTCTCGTGACAACACGGAACGTGACTCACGCGGCGAATTAATCGAGTACGAGTGGTGGCTACGCGCGATTGATTGTCCGCCCCTTAAATTCGATATTCGAAGCGGCTGTCCGCCGGCTGGCGGATCCGCGTTCGCTGCTGAGCTTGTCTCAGCAGCGACATAAGACTTCCTCAAAGGGAAACAGCGGTCGCCGCCGGTTACGGTAATCCAGGTTGCGCATGTCTGCAGTGGTCGAGCCGGCGGTGTTGACCCGAATCAGCGTCGGGCACACCTCGCGGTAGGCGGCGACCGGTGCGTGCACGCCCTTGGCAACCAGGATATCGAAGGCCGCCGGGTCCAGGTCACAGCTGCTGATCTGCACCAGGCTGTACGGCGGGGTGCGCTGCGAGGTCAGGCACACGGTGATGCCAGTGGCTGTTTCGACAACCGCCGTGGCGCCCATGTTGTAGTCGGTGCGCCCGCCGTGCCGTACCTGCGGGTCATGGAAACGGCCGTCATGCAGACTACGAACCGTGACCGCCGCCTCGAGCGCTGTGCCATGGAGTGCATCGGTCTTGCCGCCCATCGTCAGTGTCACGCTCCCGCCGGCGCCCGCAGCCGCGGCCAGCGCCGCCGATTCCGGGTCGTACAGGCAGACATACGCCCGGGCGTCGCCGCGCTCGTGCAGGTGATGAAGGATAAACGTGCCGTCGGCCGCGGAGCCACCGCCGACGTTGTCGCCCATGTCCAGCAGGCACACCGGCCCCGCGCCCTGCAGTGCCTGCTCAACGGCGTCTTCGACGCCGGTGAACACGCCGACAAAGTCGGCGCGGTTTGTGCACACGTGTGCCGCCAACTCGTCCGCCAGTTGCTGCGCCAGCTGTGGATCGTTGTCGGTCACGACGATGAAAGATGAGCCCATCTCCGCGACGTCCGCATACGGGAACCCCAGAACAATGCTGTTCGATAGCACTTCGGGGCGTTCGAGCATGCGGTCGGCGAGGGTGTACATACCGGCGCACGGCTCGGCCTCCGTCAGCTGACGTTCGATGTTGATCGCCACCGGCGGGAACGCTGCTGCCATGGTCGGACGTTTCTCACCCGCGAGCGTCCGTTGCATCAGCCGTGCGGCGTCCAGCCCGCGTTGCTTCTGATCCAGGTGCGGATTCGAGCGGTACGCAATCACGGCGTCGCAGGCGTCGACCATCCGGGCTGACAGGTTGGCGTGCGGATCGATGGTGGCGATAACCGGCACGTCCGGGCCCACAGCCCGGCGCAGCCGGGCCAGCCAATGCCCGTCGAAGTCGGCGAAATCACGCACGGCGCCGACAGCGGCGCCGTGCGGCGCGGCCAGCACGCCGTCCAGCTGTCCGGCCTGCTGGAGACCGTCAAACAGCATGCGGAGCAGCGCCTCACAGCAGTCGCCAGCGATTGTCCCGGCCGGCATCGCCCAGGCGGACATCACCGGTACCGCATCCAGGCCCGCCTCTGCCAGACCGGCAAGGAAGCCGCTGACCTCGTGGTTGCTGTCCTTGCACGCCGCCTGCATCGGTTCGCCGAACAGTAGCTGACATTCGCGAAACAGATTAAGGGTGGTCGGTGTGCTCAGGAACGTGTTCGACTCATGCTGGACGGAGATAATGCCGATTCGCATGATTGTATTAAAATCTGCCTTATGCAGAAATTCAAGGGGGCACTTGTCTAGTTGGTTGTTGTTTAAAAATTAAAGCGGTGAGGGATCACCACATCTCCAGGGACATCCCAAACCGCGTCCGCGAAACACCAAGTTTCTAAGGAGCGTCCGTCGGCTCGCTTTGCGATCCGGCGGCTGACGGATTATTACGACTTGAAACTTAACAGCCCGCCCCCCAGGAGGATGACTTCAAGGAACAGGGTTTCGTTGTCATTCGCGGCTAACTCAACGAAACGGAAGTTGCCGAAATGAATATCGG
>CAUZRT010000146.1:0-8525 GCA_963582235.1 Lentisphaeria bacterium | reverse complement strand
CATTTCCGGCCATGGTCACACAGATCCCCAGTTTCCTCATGATGCGCCAGTTCGGCATGCTCAACACTTTCTGGGCACTCGTCCTGCCGGCCGTGGCCAACGGCTATTTCATCTTTTTATTGAAGGGCTTCTTCGATTCGCTGCCGCGGGAGCTGTATGAATCGGCGACCCTCGACGGCGCCAACGAGTGGATCATGTTCTGGATAATCACCATGAACCTGTCCAAACCCATCCTGGCGGTCATCGCACTGACCGCATTTACCGGAGCCTACACCAATTTCATGTTTGCCTTTATCATCTGTCAGGACGAGAAGATGTGGACACTGATGGTCTGGCTGTATCAGTTGCAGCAACGCAGCGGCGACGGGGTCATGTACGCATCGCTGATCATTGCCGCGATTCCTACCTTCCTGGTCTTCCTGTTCTGTCAGAACATCATCATGCGTGGTATCGTCGTGCCGATGGAGAAATGAAACTTGAAACTTGATGATAGGTAGACGTTAGACATTACAATATGATATATAAAGTTAAAGCAAAAATTATCGAAGATAAAGTTGGTGAGTTTTACTCAAAACTCACTGATAGTACCATAGCAAAGCAAAAACCTGATGGAGAAGAAATTGTTGCTGCAATGAAGAGGGCCGTACTGACCGAATCTGGTTTGGCTGAATGGTATGAAATGTGTCTTTGCCCTACTCCATTGCGACATGAACGTGCTACTCAATACGATTTTTATTTCACTGAAATGACTGCAAAATTGGCTGACGATTATGATGAAGTAAAAGGGGAGTCGTTGTGGTCTTACATGGAATCAAATGCAGATGTCTAACAAAACGGTGGACACTAATTTTTTATACTGCGCCGTGCCGCTATGCAGTATGAAAAATTGGTCACCTTCATCGTTGGGCCGATTCCAAAATAGTAACGGCCAACAATCGGCTGGGGTCGAACTCGATTTCGCTGCGCTTCGGCGAGTTGCTCAGCCGTGCCGTTCTCTCGTCCAATTGCGAACGGGCAACGACGCCAACAATCGTTTGGCGTCGTCGTGCATCGTCTTCGTCTTGCGAATCGGCTGAAGAATCGATACACGAAGACGGGGCACGATTGCCGATGGTCGCATAAGAAGTACATACAGGAGAGAACAAGCCCGATCAGCCGTACCGCATGCGGTACGGCTGATCGGTGCACGTTAGCCGGTTTGGTGCGCGAAGTAGAATTTTACTGGGGAAGGAGTCATAGGATGACTTTTGAAATTCCCGACTGGGTGACGTTTCCCGAGGACGACTGGGGCCAGATCACGACTGAGGAGGCGGGACTCGATCCTGAAGAGTTCGAAGCCTTCCTGTCCGGCTTAGAGATCAGGGGGGCATCGCACGGCGGAGAAGGACCACGCCGGCAACAAATACGGCGCGGTGATAGCACGTGGTGGTTACCTGATCCATGCCTGGGGAGATCGGCATTAAATGATAGATGATAGAGGAATAAGTTCTATGAGCACGCAATCA
Organism: Lentisphaeria bacterium; assembly: GCA_963582235.1. Lineage (GTDB taxonomy): Bacteria > Verrucomicrobiota > Lentisphaeria > JABSQK01 > CAJWLW01 > CAUZRT01. The sequence goes on along the minus strand of CAUZRT010000146.1, from coordinate 7,020 downwards.
ACACGCCTTACTGAAAAACAACTCGGCTTCTTTAATGTCTTTGGGTTTATACATTTTCCGGGATTGCTGGACGACTGCAAGGACCGGATTATTGATGAATTCGAGAATGTCTGGTCCGAACACGGCGGTGGGCATGACGGGAGTAAACATGATGGCAAACAGCGTTCATGTATTGTTCCTTTTCCCGACCAGAGTGAGTTTTTGAGCAGTCTGCTGGATGACCCCCGGATTCATGACATCCCCGCCAGTATCCTGGGGGATGACTTTAACTATACGAGCGGTGACGGAAATCTCTATGCGAGCGACACGCAGTGGCATTCGGACGACTTTAAGCGGACCCGGATCCCCAGCATCAAGATTGCGTTTTACCTGGACTGCATGACGCGCGAGACGGGCGCTTTGCGGGTAATTCCCGGGAGCCACCATTGCGGGGACCAATTTTCGGATATCGTGGAAAAGAAAATCAGGGAACCGGGGAGTATTGCCTCATCGGAAAAATACTGGGGGATTCAACCCTCTGAAGTTCCGGCGGTGGCATTGGAAACGGTGCCTGGCGATGTCGTGGTCTTCTGGCATAACCTTAAGCATGGTGCCTTTGGAGGAAGTGAGAGGCGCCGGATGTTTACCATGAACTTCTGTGAGCATGTGCCGGATCATCGTCTTGCGGAAATGCAGGACATGCTTGCCAGTGAAGGGCGCTTTTTTATCGACCGGATCCTTGGGCCTAAGATGCTCGAAACCGCGGGGCCTGAGCGAATGGTTCACCTCAAGCAGGTCATGGAAAATGACTTCAAGGTCAAGGAATACCATGAGCATCTCAAAGCTAAAGGCATGAAGGAGTCATCGAGAGGCTGATGACTGGCGGAGAATTGGAAATTTGCGCACAAGCGGTCAGTGTCTAAATCAGTCAACTCACCGCGTCGGAATAAGAGCAGAGAACAAGCCCGATACGGCCAATCCCGCATGCGGGACGGCTGATCGGCGCACGTTAGCCGGTTTGGTGCGCGAAGTAGAATTTTACTGGGGAAGGAGTCATAGGATAACTTTTGAAATTCCCGACTGGGTGACGTTTCCCGAGGACGACTGGGTCCAGATCACGACTGAGGAGGCGGGACTCGATGCTGAAGAGTTCGAAGCCTTCCTGGCCGGCTTAGAGATCAGGGGGGCATCGTACGGCGGAGAGGACCACGCCGGCAACAAATACGGCGCGGTGATTGTACGTGGTGGTTACCTGATCCATGCCTGGGGAGATCGGCATTATCGACATCACACCGCTTCCGTTGGCAAGGCTTTTATCTGGGCGATCCTCGGTTTCGCGGTCGCGGACGGACTCATCGATCCCGACAAGCCGATCAACAAATACTGGGTCGGCGAGGGCCAGCTTTCCCATCCTCACAAGGTTCTGAGCCAGGGCCACCACAAGAAGCTGACCTGGCGGCATCTCGTTGGGCCGAAGCACGAGTCCCTTCACTACGGTGGATTCCCGATGGAGATGGGCGTCCGTTGGCGGGAAAAAGTTACGGGCCTCGAACAGGTGGATGTTATACCAGGCGTTCCTGAATGGTCGAATTGGACCGGCGACCCATTTTACGATCTCTACTCTCACGTCGAACCGGGCACGGTTGGTCACTATAGTAGTGCTGGCTTCTGGAAATTAGGCCAGGCACTCACCCACGTTTGGGATCGTTACCTCAGGGATGTCCTTCAGGAGCGGCTCTTTGACCGGATAGGGATTCCGGCGGAGCGATGGGACTGGCTCGCCGGCAGATATATCAAGGACCAAAAGTACTTTTACCCCGCGATTCCGGACTCGTACACGTACCTCGCCCCCCCTATGAGATCAGCGGACAACCCGTCAGGAGCGGCCCCGGATGGGTTGTCATCACAGTGCATCGGACCTGGTCCGGTTTGGCCATCTGATCGCGACGAATGGCGTTTGGCAGGGTGAGCGGATCATTGATCCTGACCGGCTACGTGGTCACAACGGCGGGAACAAGAGCGGAATGAGTGGCGAGCTTAGCACGTTACTGCGGTGGGGTGGTCACAACCGAGGACTGTGAATACAAGCACGGCACTGAGACGACGAGCTTCCTGCCGGAGGAGTTGTTTATCGGGCCTGTGCGAATGAGCAGGGACTCATAAATAAAACATCGGGTCGGGCTGTTCTCAGTCGGCGGTTGGTTTTACATGGGGAGCCAGGCTGGCTAACGAATAAAGATTGATCGTGCGAAGCCGCGATCTGATCGTGTGGTTGGACAAGCCCGGGCCTATTGGCATTTAGGGGACAAATTCAGAGGCAGTCGTTGCCGCGGGTCCCGAACCGGGAATTCCTTCGCTTGGTTGCCGATCTGTTCCACTTGCGAAATGCAAATAAGAGCAGACCGTGAGCATAAGAGGCGTTGTCCTGTAGTCGGAACCATGATGAGGAAAGAAGTGATCTATAACGCCATCTTTGGCTGGTGCCCGAATTGTGATCATAGAATCGCTGATCGAGATCTTCGGTGAATCCGACCTGGCTCTTGTCGGCATGTTCGACGCTCTGCAGGATATATAACGTAAAACCGTGTTCTCATGATGTTGCCCGTCAGGGGCGCAGCCAGTCGCAGCCAGAAACTCGCCTGTCTCACAGGCGAGCGAAGGCGAAGATTGGCGGAGGGGCAGGGATTCGAACCCTGGGGACAGGAGTGACCCGCCCAACGCATTTCGAGTGCGCCGCCTTCGACCGCTCAGCCACCCCTCCGCAGAAAAGGTGAGTGAATCGAGACAGGAAATCAGCCGGTAGGTAGCTAGCGCAAAAGACCCCATTATATCGTCAGTATCGAAATTTATCAACTCCACAAAAATTCTTTCCGAACCTTCGTTGGCCGAATATATTAACTGTTTTTCCAGCCGACGCATGGATGGCGATAAAGCAGGACGATACACATGACCATGAACAATCAGACCCGCAACGGTTTCAGACTCGTTCGGCAGGAAGCTGTCGTCGAAATCGATTCGGAAGCACTCCGCTTTCAGCATCAAAGGAGCGGCGCGGAGCTTGTTATTCTCACCAACGAAGACGACAACAAGACTTTTATGGTCACGTTCAAAACGCCGCCGGACGACGACACCGGCGTCGCCCACATACTGGAACACTCGGTTTTGAACGGTTCGCAGAAATACCCGGTCAAGGAACCGTTCGCCGAACTGCTCAAGGGTAGCCTCTATACCTTTCTCAACGCGATGACGTATCCGGACCGCACGGTTTATCCGGTCGCCAGCCGCAATACCCAAGATTTTTTCAACTTGATGGATGTCTATCTCGACGCCGTATTCAACCCACTGCTAACGAAGCTGACCTTCCGGCAGGAAGGCTGGCACCATGCAATCAGCAGCGTCGACCAGCCCCTCGAGTACTCCGGCGTCGTTTACAACGAAATGCTCGGCTCGTACTCAGACCCGGAAACGGTCCTCGGCGAAGAGCTGGAAAAAGCATTGTTCCCCGACAGCGTCTACGGTCGCTCCTCCGGTGGCGATCCCACGTGTATTCCCGACCTTTCTTACGAGGGCTTTGTAGAATTCTACCGCCGCTTTTATCACCCCTCAAACTGCTTGATATTCCTCTATGGCGACCTTGATCAGGATGCCGCCCTTGCCCATCTTGCCACCTACCTCGATAACTACGAAAAGCAGGATGTCGCAGCGTCGGTAACGGCGCAACCCCGTATTGCGGCGCCGGTCTCGCGCCAAGCACATTATCCCATTTCACCGGGCGAGGATCGCAGTCGGAAAACGTACGCCGTCCGCAGCTATTTGCTCGATGACCCCATCGATGGCGACCGTTATCTCGCCTTCACAATACTCTCGCAGATATTATCGGGGACGCCCGCCTCGCCGTTGCGAAAAGCCCTGATCGATTCGCACCTTGGCGATGACACGCTGAATTACGGTCTGGAAAACGAAATCCTCGATACCTATTACACAATCGGACTGAAGGGGACGGATGCCGCCAGCGTGCCGGAGATGGAGAATGTCATCGACGCGACGTTGTCCGAGTTGGTCAAAAACGGCATCGATCCGAAGACCATCAAAGCGTCCGTAAATACGGTCGAATTCAATTTACGGGAGGCGAATTTTGGCGGTTATCCCAAGGGCCTGGTCTACGGTCTGACAATGCTGAATTCATGGCTCTATGGTGCCGATCCACTGATCCACCTGCGCTATGAGACGACGCTTAGAGAAATCAAACAACGGATCGCCGCGGGGCCGTTCTTCGAGAGGATGATCGATCGGTATTTTATTCAGAATCCCCATCGTGTCACCTTGGCACTGCTCCCGGACCCCGATTTGGAGCATCAGCGCCGCGAACAGTTACGCGTAGACCTGGCGGCGAAGAAGGCATCGCTGGCTGCCGAGCAGGTCGAGAGTGTCGTTCGCGATAATCAAGTGCTGTCCGATGCACAGCTCGCACCGGATTCAGCCGCGGCCCTGGCCACCATCCCGAAGCTCCCTCTGAGTTGCGTCGAACCGGACGAGGAGAAGCTTTCCTTTGAATTGATCGAATCGGAGCGTCCCAGCCTTTCCTTCTCAGATCAGAAAACCAACGGTATCGGCTACATTACCTTCGCTTTTGACGTCTCGTCGCTGGACCAGGCCTTACTGCCCTATCTCCCATTGTTTGGCAATCTGTTGATACAGGTCGGGACCCAGCACCGGTCCTACGTCGAGTTGATACAGGAAATCGGCATTCACACGGGCGGCCTTGGCGGCACCTACGGAGTCGGGTCCGTCAAAGGCGACCGCCAAGCGATCAACTCCCATCTGACGTTTTCGGGAAAGGCCCTGACATCGAAGATACCGGTACTCTGCAAACTTCTCGCGGAAATACTATCGGAATGCGATCTCGAAAACGAGAGTCGAATCCGGGAGCTCATTTTCATCGCTAAATCGAGATTGCAGTCCGCTATCATTCCAGGCGGTCACCGATTCGCGGCGCGGCGGTTGGCCGCCTATCATTCCCGCATCGGCATGTATCAGGAAGTGACCAGCGGCCTGTCTCAGTATTATTGCCTGGAACAGCTCGCTGATTCAGTCGAAAACGGCGGCATCGATGAGTTCAGGACGTCACTTGCAGCCATCAGAGACACCGTCCTGATCCGGGGAAATCTCCACGTTCACGTCACTGGGTCGTCCCATGAGTTGACGGCGCTACAGCAGGCAATCCCCACCGTCCACGATGTCCTGGCCGATACGGAAATGTTACCACAAACGTACAACTTCGAGCCTTTGCGCGGCAATGAAGGGTGGATGATTCCAAGCAAGATTCAATTCGTCGGAAAGGGCGCCAATATCTTCGACTTCGGATACGAGTACGACGGGCACCTCGAGGTGGTTGAGACCCTGCTCAACCGCGATTACCTGTGGAATAAAGTTCGTGTTCAAGGCAACGCCTATGGCTGCTTTTTCGGTGTCGATGCATTATCCGGCAATTTCTGCTGCCTATCCTATCGCGATCCAAAACTTGCCGACACCATTCAAGTATTTGATCAAATCCCTGCATACCTCGAGAAACTGCAGATTGACAACACCGAGCTCGAACGACTGATTATCGCTACCATCGGAAGTCTTGATGCCCCCAGGACCCCGGATCAAAAGGGCGCCATCGCCTTCAGCCGTTATCTGAGCCAGACCCGTCATGCCGATGTGCAGAAGCACCGAGACGAGGTCATCGGGTGCCGGCTGAAGGACCTGCGGTCGTACGCCGGTCTTTTCCGAAAGTTTGTCGACTCCGGTCACATCTGTGTCGTCGGCAGCGAGGAAATCATTCAACGTGACCGATCTATTTTCTCCGAAATCAAACATGTGTTCACAAATGTGCAACAAGAGACATGATTCCATTCCCCATTAATTTAGAGGGAAAGGTAGTCGTCGTTACCGGCGGCAGCGGCGTGCTCTGCAGTGAAATGGCCCGGGCCCTTGGAAAGTGCGGCGCGAAGGTCGCGATTTTGGGTCGCACACTTGAAAACGTCGAACACGTGGCGACGGAAATAAACGATGCCGGCGGCACCGCTCTCGGGGTCGCCGGCGACGTCACCGACGTGACCGCCGTCCGCAATGCCGAAGCGACCGTCAGCGAACGTTTCGGACCCTGTGACATCCTCATTAACGGCGCCGGCGGCAATCATCCCAAAGGAACGACGTCGCTGGAAAGCCTGACACCGGCGACACTCGAAACGGCGGATGCCGACGTCACAACGTTCTACGATCTCGAGCCGGCCGGTCTCGAGTTCGTCCTCAGCGTCAATTTCATCGGCACCATCATACCGACCCAGGTATTCACACGAAAAATGGCTGAGCGCGGCCACGGCACTGTCGTCAACATCTCGTCAATGAGTGCATACCAACCATTGACCAAGGTCATGGCCTACAGCGCCGCCAAGTCGGCAATCAACAACGTGACGCAATGGCTCGCCGTGCATCTGTCCAAGGTCGGCATCCGTGTCAACGCCATCGCCCCCGGATTTTTTCTCACGACGCAGAACAAAGATCTGCTGACCAATCCCGACGGCAGCATGACGGCGCGCGGCGGCAGGATTATCGACCACACGCCAATGGGCCGTTACGGCGTCCCATTCGACCTGGTCGGCACGCTGCTCTGGCTGTGTTGCGACGAAGCGTCCGGATTTGTCACCGGCATCGTAATTCCCGTGGACGGCGGTTTTATGGCTTTCGCCGGAGTGTAGAGATGTGCCGACACAACCACGGTGTGCCATGGACCCCAGCGAACAAATAAAGAACCTGCCGAAGCATCATGACTTCTTCGTTGGCTTCGACAGTGACGGCTGCGTTTTCGACACTATGGAGATCAAGCACAAGGAGTGCTTCTGCCCGAATTTCATTAAACATTTTAGCCTCCAGGTCGTCAGCAAATACGCCCGCGAGGCCTGGGAGTTCATCAACCTGTATTCGAAGCATCGGGGCTGCAATCGTTTCCTTGCGGTGCAGCGATCGTTGGACGTTCTTGCGGCTCGCAGCGAGGTG
>CAUZRT010000145.1:0-8559 GCA_963582235.1 Lentisphaeria bacterium | reverse complement strand
CAGGCCCCCCAGCCGGCAGTGCCCCTCCCCTGCGGGCCCGGAACGGGCGGTGGCGACGCGCGGCGGGACCGCCCGGACGCGTTCCCGGATTACGGTGAGTAAGTAGACGGAGAAGAGCGCGGCCAGGACCACGGCATACGGCTTGGTGACCACCGCGCAACCCAGCGACAAACCCGCGAGCAACAGCCATCGGCGACGCCCGCCGTCACGGTGCTCGAGGATTGCGAGGAAAGCCGCCAACAGAAACAGGCCGAGAGTGACATCGGCCTGGAGCTTCTGGGAGTATACCAGAATCATGGTGCCGGCACCGAAGGACGCGGACGCCGCCACGGCCGCCGGCAGTCTAACGCTGAAGATCCGGCAAACGCGGAAGAAGAGGAGCGTTTGCAGCGCTGTCAGAGCGGCCGCCCATATGGCGACGATGAAGATCTGCCGAGTGTGGCCCGGGATGTCACCACTCTGCCGGGTAAGGCAAGCGTTGCGAAAATTCAGGGCGACCGGGAGATCGACAATGGCCTGCCCTAACGAGTATTTGCTGACGTGTGGTTCGCCGGTGATACCGGACTCTTTGAATGACCCGTGAACCAGGAACGTTTGGGCGATGTCGAGATAGATCAGGTCGTCACCGCCCGATAAGGTACCGCGGGATAGAAAGAGGTAGAGGAAAAAAAAGGCAGCAAAAACCAGAAAATAGGTCGACCGCGTCTTTTGAATCGGTAACGTCATCGATATTCGTCTGTTTCAATATCAGTATGATCGAATTCGACAACTCTCGCGAAGGCAAACGGCGCTGGCGCAGATGTCTGAGAATGGGTGAGGACGCTGTTTTATGTTATCGGATTCGCGCCGCCTCGCCAATCCCCAATCCAATCCCCAGTACCCAATTTTTCAGTCCCGCGGTGGCGGGGCTGATCCCGTGAGAGACATTGTCCCGTCCCAACGGGACTTACGTCCGCCTTAGGCGGAAACCGACGTGGCTACCCGAGCTAAGTCGGTCCCCAATCCCGTCACATGCTGCCCTGCTTCGCGGTCTCCAACTCGGTCAGCAACTCATCGATCTTCTTGTGCAGGATCTCGTTTTCGATCGCCAGTTTATCGATGCTCGCCACAACGTCGAATTTCACCTCCGCAGCATTTGTATCGGCTGACTGTTTTTTCAATGCATCAATCTCGCTAGTGCATTGTGTCGAGCTTGGTTTCAGCCGAAGGCTCTGCGTCGGTGACTTCGCCACTTTCGGCTTGACCACCGCCAAGGCCAGCGAACAGGTCGTCGATCTTGCTGATCAAGGGTTGCTTTTCTCTGCCCAGGTCGTCAATGTCCGATTTTCGTTCGAGCGATTGCTCCGATTGCTCTGAGTACTCATGGGTCAATCGTTCGATCTTCTCCGTCAGAACTTTTTTTGCAACCATCAACTTGACAAGATTCTCCTTGTGCTTGCCCATCTTCTCGGGCGGAATGATCTTTGCATGCAGCGACTTGACCTCCTTCTTATGCCCCTTGATCTTGTTGCGCAGCACTTCGTTCTCTTTTTCGCTCGCCCGCCGTCCACTATCGAACTGTTCGATCCGCGCGTTCAATCTCAATCTTGTCATTGACAAACTGATCAAACTTCTCCTGCAGAACCTCGCCCTCGATACGGGCTTTCTGAAGGTCGGACTCGAGCCACTTTTTTTCTTCCCGGCACGCGGCGCGGCTCTTTTGGAGTTTTATGCTGAGCTCCGCATTCTCATTGCACAGGTTTTCCATTTCGGTCTCGAGACTTGCAATATTGTCGGCATTCGAGTCGACGGTCTGTTCCGATTCGGCGACCCGCTTATCAGATTTCTGCATCTCCATCTGTAGGCGCGCCGCCTCTTGCGATAATTGTGACCGCGTAATCTCGGACTCCTCGACGTTTCGTGTCAGTTTTTCCAACCGCCGCCGGAGTACGCGGTTCTCGGCACTCAGTTTATCATTTTCGGCGGCGAGTCCGCCATCGCCGACTCCGGAACCGGGCTCACCGACCGCGACGTCGCCCTCCGGCCCATTACCGGCGTCCGCAACGCCATCGTCCAGCATTGGACGCTGAATCAAATTACGGCATTGAGGGCACGGCACGCCGCGCTGTCCAGGCAGCGGGGGAGCATTTTATCTTGCTCCCGCAGCTGCCGCATGTTATGGCAATTCCCTGCCTGTCTTTGAGCATAATTCGAAGCCTGTCCCGTTGCCGCCGAGATGCTCCTGAGCGAAATGTGCGCATCACCGAAGGCGTACTCGCCGTTCGAGTGGATGCGGTTGTTCTCTACTGCTTTGGCTTCGGGTCCCGGCGTTCCAAATCGTCCTCGTCCTCGATTTCCGTTCCATTCTTGTGCGGCCGGAGTTCGCGCTGATGCGCTCCGAGGACGAGGACCGCTACGCTGAGGACGGGGACGATATCGCGCTGCCACGTTCAGCGCTGCCTGCTGGGCTCTTGCGCCCTGAGCAGTTATTATAGTACGAGATGCGCGTAATTCACAGGACCTATAGGTGAAAAAGCGGGGCGGGCGGGAGGCGCAACGATTCGACCTCACCGGTGCAGTTGCAGCCGGATGCTCACACTGATTTCATCGCCCGTCAGGCCTGGCGGGAAGGGCGGCAATCGCTGCAGGGATCCCAGGCAATATTCAACGGAGTGATCCATCGCCAGGTTGCCGCTGCGCCGCCGCATGGTCCATCTGCGAATTGTGCCGTTCTCGCGAATGGTCAGCCAGACCGATACCGACAGATCCCGATTGCCCACCATGCTGCGGCTGGGTTGACGCCATGATTTGTAGAGCACTGCCTGAACCTGCTGCAGGTACCGGGATGGATCCGCCGGTGGAACGTCCCCGCTGTCCGCCAATGGTCCGAGTTTTGACAGGAGCCTGTTTTCGATCGCCCCGGGATCGACCACCGGAGTATGATCCGCTACCGTAACGACTGCCGGCGCCGACTTAGGTTGCCGACGCACGGAATCACGCCGGATTTCTTCGGGAGTGCGATACTTTCGCGGGCTCGTGCGAACAGCCGCCGGCGGCCGGGTTTTTCGTGCGGGTCGTGTTGCTTCCGTCTTCTTTTGCCGGCGCCTTGCCGGTGCGGGAAACTGGCGACGCGGCTCCCGTTCGGCCGTGAACGAGCGAATCAGATCGCCGGCAGGAACCGGCGGTGCTTTCGCCGGAGTGAGATGCGATAGGGATACGGAAATAACACTGTCCTGTCGAGGTTTGGCCGGCGGCGAACGCCAGGCGCAAAAGGACAGCGCGATAGCCACCACATGTACAAGCGTAACGGCCATGATCAGGCGGAATTCAAGCGGTCGGGTGCCAGCGGCCCCATCGACGAAACCCACCGCTGGTGTGGACTGCTTCATCGCCGGATCACCCCTTCCGAAAGAGTGACGAGGTGGATGTTCGTAACGCCCACGGCCTTGACCGTTCGCATAATTCCAATGACTTCGCCATAGGGCCTCGATTCATCGGCTCGCACGAAGAATTGCGTTGCGGGATCGGCGTTGAAAATGCGGTCCACCGATGCTCCCAGGCTCTCGCGTGTCACCACGATATCATCAATGAGAAGGCGGCCGTCTCGGGTAAGGTTGATGATCGTATGCGTATCGCACTTTAAGGGTGCCGCGTCCAATTCCGGCGGCCTGACATCAACGGCGAATTCGAGCACGGGTGCGGTGATCATGAAGACAATCAGCAGCAGAAAAGTAAGGTCCATCAGCGGTGTGATTTCAATCCTGGCGATCGAAGTCAGATGGCTGCGTGAACGTGTCCGGGTCGGACTCATGATAACAACTTACGTATTTTTGCGGAGTCCGCAAAAACATCGACGAAGTCTTGTCGACGTCACTTTAGGGGCCGTCGGTTTTCACCGGGCGTCAATCGGCGCGGATGTCCATATTCGACAGTCTTGATTTGAGCAGGCTCAGAAACGTGTCGGCGAAATTGTCGAGCTTGACGGTGAGCTGGCGAACGACACCACTGAGAACATTGAAGCCGATGAGCGCCGGGATGGCCACGAGCAGGCCAACTACCGTGGTCAGCAAAGCACCGCTGACCCCCGGAGCGATAGCGTCGATGTCGGCCTTGCCATGAGCGGCCATGCCGCAAAAAGCGATCATCACCCCCCAGACAGTGCCAAGCAGACCTAGGAAAGGGCTGGCGCTGACAATGGAACCGAGTAAGCCGAGACCTTGCTCCAGACGCGCGACCTCGGTGTCGACGGCGCGTTCGACCAAGGCCCGAACGTGATCGAGATCCTGTTCGGACAGCCGCGATCGAAAACTGCCGGCGTACCAATCCCGGACCAACGTTGCCGGCGACATCTCCTCGAGCCGGGCGACAGCTACCAGGGCCTCATGGGCAATGTTGCGAACCGGGCCATCAAACGAGTCAAGCCCAGCAAAAACGTCCAACGGTGACGGTGCGGCGCTGAATTCCGAGAGAAATCGATGCAGCTGCCGCCGGACGCGGCGCAGGGCCAGCCACTTTTCAATGATAATCGACCAAGCGATGATCGAGCAAAGGAACAACACGAGAACCACCAACCGACCGAACGTATCACTCTGTTCAAACGCATAGAAGGGGGAGACAGCAACAGCAAAAGTGAGCATTTTGGGGCGCCTTCGTTGACGACGGAGAAAACTATGCCGTCGGGCTCTTGACATCCGTCCGCGATCTGTAATCGATAATAGCCATTTTTGTGACTCACCGGCGAAAACCGGGGTGTGGGAACGGTGTATTGGGCAGCGCGATGGTGGCGAAGCCTCAGGACATCGGCGGACAGGTGGGCAGCCGGGTGGTTGGGAACGCCCGGGACGGCAGGCCGCGGGCGTTAAAGTACGCCCACGGGCGTTGACTTTGGAAACGTAACGTCGGTAGGCTACAATTCCAAATCGTCCCGAAAAATAATTGCATCAAGGTCATGACGGCCTATATTGGCGGGCGATTTTGTATTATCACGACGTCATAAATTCACATAGTTCATGGATGGACTGAGACCTTGGGTTTGCAGCGCTGCACGTAGTGCTTAGATAAAGTTGATGAATAAACAGGTTCAGAATGAGACCGGCCAGCAGCCGGCGGCCGCACCCGCCCCTGCTACCGATAACGGTATCGCCCACGCCGAAGATCACCACGACAGAACGGCCACCGTCCTGCTGTCGCGGCAGGGCATGGGAATGACGCCGCAGAAAAAGCAGGAAGTTCCGACACCGCCGTCTCCCGAGGTCGCCAGCAAGTTCATTTACTCCGTCGCCACTGAAACCGACATGGGCTGTCCCAGGTGCAAGGAACGATTCGAGATCGATCCCGAATACTACAACGCTGTTGCCGAGTGTCCGGATTGCGGGTGCGAGTTTGTCATCAAACCACCCGGCACACCACCCTATCGCCCGCCGCAGTCAAGTCCATCTTCGGATACGTCTCGATTCAAAAATCTGCAGGCACCGCCCGCGGGACCGGCGGCAGCGGCCAAGGCGCATCCGGCAGTGGCCAAGGCACGCCCCGCAGGCAATCCCCCGAGCACGCCCCATCCCCCGGGCGGGGCAGCGCCGGCCCAATCTCCGTCGCTGCCACCGGCCGCCGAGTCGGCAGCCAATCCGACGATCGAACCCGCGGCCGTTCAACCGCCACCACAGGTCATGGGTATCAACTCGAAAAAGCTGATGATCGCAATCTGCGTAATGGGTGCCATGATTATAGCTGGGATCTGCCTGATGGTGTTCATGATTGTAAGCAAGTACTTCTAACCACGCGCTGGACTATAGACACGTCGCTGTTGCGAGAGCTGGCTGCGCACGCAACCTCGAGGCCGCCGCGCGCCCATCACTCGCTTAATTTCCGTCATCGCTGCCACCCGTCATCCCGTCATTCTGTCTTTCGATTGCTGCAGCCACATCGTTGACCTTTTTCCTGGGATGCCGCCGCGAATCCCATCGCAGATGGACGCCTCCGAACGCGCGCATCATGCCAAAATAAAGGGGCCAAAAATGCTTAATATCCGTCAATCGTTCTTCGTTGTGTGCGCCGCCGGACTTCTGGTTGCGCGACTCGTTCCGGCTCAGCCGGACCCTCTGAAGCCGGACGAAATCCAGGTTGAAGCGGATCAATTGCAGGCTGTGAGGGGACAGAACGAGGTGATCCTCAAAGGTAATGTACGTATTCTTTATCAAGATATCAGTCTTTCCGCCGATGAGGTCCGACGTAATCTTCAGACCGGGGACGTTGCGGCGACAGGAAACGTTGAGCTGCACAGGGGCGATTTCGTTTGGAGGGGATCGGAGATCAGCGGCAACATCCTGAAGAAGACCTTCGACTTTCCCTCCCACGAGACGGTGATCCCGCCCTGGTATCTCACCGGCGGCGCCACGCATCGGCAGCCGGACGGCACCAATGTTGGCGACGACGTGTCTGTGTCAACCTGTGAATACTTGCTCGACGGGCAGAGCCACTGGCACCTCGAGGCCCGGCGTATCAAGTATACAGTCGACGGCCGCTTCACGGCCCGTAGCGTCGTCTATAAGATCGGCAAGGTACCGGTCTTTTATCTGCCGGTGACCTGGGGTAGTTCCAACACCGACATCGGCGGTTTTGAAGTCAGGCCGGGGTACCGAAGTAAATGGGGCCCATTTGTCGACATCTCCAAGGAGTGGGACCTGAGCGAACAGGTAAGCACGCGTTTTACGGTCGGTTATCGCGGCAAACGCGGTGTTTCCGGCGGTAATGAGACGCGAATTCGCACGGAACGCACGCGAACCGACACCCTCGCCTTCGGGCTTCACGATCTGGATCCACCGCATGATTCGACCTTCGTCGGCGAAAAGTTCAATGGGCGATTCGAATCCGAAGATGATCGTTTTCGATTGAAACTCGATCACCGCACCGATCTCGATGACCGGCTGACGCTGCGCGTTAATGCCGACTATTTTAGCGACCACGACATGCTCGTAGACTTTTTCCGTGAGGAATATCGATCCAATCCCGAGCCCCACGCGTTCGTCAATGCAGGCTATTTTTCGGAAAGGGTCGAACTGTCGCTGGAGGCACGACCGCGACTCAACAACTTTCACACGGTAGTCGAACGGCTTCCGGAACTACGGCTGAATGTGCCGCGTCAGCAGGTATTCGGGACGCCCGTGTACTACCAGTCCGAATCCGCCGCGGCACAATTGCGGATGAATTGGCGCCAATACGACCGGCTGCGAACCGGGATGCCCGCCCCCGCCGATCCCAAGGATTACGCCAGTGATCGTTACGACACCGTCCATTTTCTCTACCTGCCGCAGACCGTCGGCGTACTCAGCATCGTGCCTCGGGCCGGGGCGCGAATGACCTACTTCGGCCGCACCAGCAAGACCGACGTCACCGACGCACAGCTGACCGCGACGTTGCAGGCCGATGATCCGCGCGGCGATGTCAATAATACCGCCTCCGCCGTCAACTATGACGACGATGGCGGTGACCGCCTCCGCTTTGCGTATGAGGCCGGTATCAAAATGTCGACAAAAAGCACCGGAACCTGGTCCGACTACCGGAATAAACGCTGGGATCTCAACGGTCTGCGGCACGTGTTGCAGCCGTTCTTCGATTATACCTACATTCCGGAACCGAATGTTGAAAAGGAGAACCTCTATTTCTTCGATGTTGTCGACCGAATCGAAGAGGTCAATTTCGCCCGCTTCGGCGTGCGGCAACGGCTGCAGACACGTCGCGACGATGAGACCGTCACATTGATTCGTATGGAGAACTATTTCGACTTGCTCACATCGCCGTCGTCGGGAGAGGATCACGCCGGAGACATCGGAACCGTCATCGATTTTACTCCGGGCGACAGCTTCAGCCTGACATCGCGCCTTCTGATCGATACAGGAAAATGGGAAACCAATGTCATTAACGTCGGGACGCGAATCGGCCCGGCGGACAAACTTAATGTCGGTCTTTCGTATCTTTATCGCGACAGCTTCACGTCGCGGTTCGAGTATTCCATGAGCGATGAATTCACGCGAATTTTCTCGACCAATGTCTTTCCCGTCCAATTTGATGTCAACCACAACGTCGAGGCAAGGCTCAACTGGCCAATCAATCCTAAGACGCGTTTGACAACGAATCTTTATGTCGACCTGGACGAAGGCGATCTCGAGCGGCACAGCTACGAGTTGAGCCGCGATCTTCACTGTTGGAAGGCTACCGTTCGCGTGGAAAAGGAAGCGAGTGAACTTTCTGTCTTCCTGATCATGTACCTGAAAGCCTTTTCGAATTTCCGGCTCGGGGCAAGGATCTGAATTGGGCGGTGCGGCAGGCAGGAATGGTTTCGACGGATCCCTCTTCAGAAACCTGAAATTACTCGGACGCGATTTTAGGCCTCCCACATTACGGCGGTCCGGCTGTCAACATTTCTGCCACTCATAAGCCGCCTGCAAAACGCGCGGTTCAGTTGCTCCACACCAACAAACTCAAAACTCCCCGATTCCCGTACGTTACATGCGTATTCCTTTTCTCGATCTGCAACGCCAATACGATCCGATTCGCGATGAGATACGCGCGGCCATCGATGAG
>CAUZRT010000144.1:0-8664 GCA_963582235.1 Lentisphaeria bacterium | reverse complement strand
CTATCTGCGTTACGTAGAAGAACCGGGCGTGCGGCGTCTGATCCTGGTGCTGATCGTGTTTGCTCTTGGGCTGATGTCGAAACCAATGCTTGTGACCTTGCCGTTTGTACTCCTGTTATGCGATTTCTGGCCGTTGGGCCGCGTTGCCCTGGCCTCCATCGAACCGGCCGGCAATCCGCGGTTGCTGCAACGTCATCGGCGAAAGACACTGCATCGAACAGTGCCGCAACTGGTCATTGAGAAAGTCCCATTCTTTGTTGTCACGGTGACCTCCTGCGTCATCACTTTTATGGTTCAGCAGCACGGAGGCGCGGTAGGGACGCTGGAGACGTACTCGTTTGAAGCCCGACTGGGTAACGCCATTGTTGTCTATGTGACTTATCTGGTGAAGACGGTTTGGCCGGTCGGTTTGGCGTTTTTCTATCCGCATCCGCTGGGGGGGGTGCCGGCCTGGAAGATTCTCGGTGCGGGCGCCCTGTTGCTAGGCACCTTTGTGCTTGTGATTCGCTACTGGCGATCGCACCCGTATCTGATTGTGGGCTGGCTTTGGTACATGGGCACGCTCGTCCCGGTCATCGGTCTCGTGCAGGTGGGCGAGCAGAGCATGGCGGATCGGTACACCTATGTGCCGCTGATCGGCATCTTCGTTGCGGCTGTCTGGTGCCTGTCCGGCGTGATGCCGACGGCGGGAGCACACGGGCGCCGGCTTACAGCGGTAATTGCCGGGATCATCGTTGCTGCCTGCTGTCTCTGTACGTGGCGCCAGGTGATTTACTGGCGGAATGACACGGCGATGTGTGAACACGCACTGGAGGTGACAACCGGCAATTACAAAGCACACAACAATCTCGGTCTCGTGATGGAGAATCTCGATCGCTTCGACGATGCCATTCGGCATTACACGACGGCGGTGAACATCAACCCGAACCATGAGCGCTATTACAATCTGGGCAATGCCTACCGAAAGAAAGAGGTGTTTGATGAGGCGATCAAATATTATGGAAAAGCGATCGATATTTATCCGGGGTACGCCCGCGCCTACAACAACCTGGGCTCGATGTATTATCAGCAGGGTCAACGGGCGCGCGCAAATGCCGACTATGAGACCGCTAAGGACAAGATCAAGCTTGCCCAGACCGGCTATGAGAGGGCTGTCGAGTTGAAGCCGGAATCAGCGGAGTTTCGCAATAATCTCGGCGCCGCTTGCGAAATCCAGGGCGATCTCGAGGCGGCCGTGCGCCACTACGATGAGGCGTTGCGGCTGGATACGGAGTATCCAGCCGCCCGGACTAATCTCGACCGGGCAAAGGGAAGGCTGGATGCGGAAAACAGGGACTCGGGATTCGGGACTCGGTCGGTGGAGTAAGCGGGATTCCGGTCCAACCGCCCATTCTCGATTAACCATCCACCCGACCTCGATCCGTCAGCCGACGGACTTCGTCGGGCTAGCGCCATTTACCACTAAATTCTACCATTACCCCACGAACCATTTCCCACTCCTATGCGACTAATCAACGCCTACATTTTCAAGAATCTTCTCGTCACCTTGCTGTTGACGGTGGGTATATCCTCATTCATGATGGTCATGGGCAATCTGACGAAAGTGTTCGACTTTCTGTCGCGAGGTGTCAAGCTCGAGCCTCTCCTCATGTTCCTGGTTTACAAATTCCCCCAGGTGTTGAGCTATACGATTCCTTTGGGCATCCTGATCGCGACGATCCTGGTGTTCACCCGGATGTCTGCGGACGGTGAAATCACGGCGCTGCTGGCGGGCGGCATCAGCTTTATGCAGATAACGGCGCCGGTTGTCATGCTCAGTATCGCTTTGTGTGTATTATGCGGCTGGTTGCAGTTCAACGTTGCACCCGATTTCAATCACCGAGCGCGCTGGCTGGTCCGGGAGGTCGGCGTTCAGAACCCGCTAGCGATTCTCGAGCCGGGTCATTTTCGTGAAATCATCGATGGTCACTGGGTCTCGGTTGACAGTCGAGACGGCGATCAGGTCCGCAACATTCGCATATACATCTTTGACGACGACGGCAGCTTTCAGCGAAATGTCCGCGCCGAACGCGGCACGGTGGTCCTTCGCGAACGCGAAAAGCTGCTCGAACTGCAGCTTGATCGGTGCACCATCGTGTGGTTCGACGCCGGCACCGGGGAGTCCATTGTCACACAGAAGGTCACGCGAACCAGCGGTGAAAAGTTTACCTTTCCGCTGGACTACGGCAAGGAGTTCAACCGTAAGCAGCTGACGCCGCGGGTCAAGCATTTCAATTTCTCGGAGTTGATGGCGAATATTGCCCTGTACGGTGAGCGCGGCATTGATCCGACGGAGCTGCGTGTGGAACTGCATCAGCGCGCGGCACTGGCGCTGGCACCGTTCTCATTCATTCTACTGGGTGTGCCGCTCGGCATACGCCTGCACCGTCGCGAGACCTCGCCCGGACTTCTCGTTGCGGTACTGGTGATCGGCGTTTATTACGCCTTGATGACCATGTTCGAGTCGTTCCAGGATCATCCGGAGTATTACCCGCATCTGTTGATGTGGTTGCCGAATATTGTGGCTCAACTTGCCGGGCTCTGGACATTGTGGCGGCGCCGGTGAGGGTGCTGCGTGCGGGGTGATTGGGTATTTTTGGTTTTGGCGCCGTTGCATTACCTGCGACAGCCAGTGCCAGGAGCACCGCTGTGCGGGCGTCATGTCGTAGGCCCGCGGCACGTCTGTGCCGTGACCGGACTTCGGTGCATCGGACTGCAACTGTGAGTCACGGCGTGGTTCAATCCAAATGGCAGTCGGGTTACAACCCTATCGTGAATCCTTTCGTAAACGCCGTCGAAAATTCTCCGTCGTGAATCCGTCGGCTGACGGATTTACGATGGGGTTCAGGTCGCACTGTTACCGTGTATTGAACCGTGCCTGAGTCACACCTCTTTCACGTTCTCAAGCGGCCCCGTGTCGGCTGACGGATCGCCCTGGATACAGGTACTCCCCGCCCGAGGCGGGCGGGGAGTACCGACGGCCAAGCGGCCGTAAATGGGCCGTTCAAGGCCGATGGCAACTCGTAATCGTTCACATAATCCAGATCCGGATTCGATAGGCCTGAACGATTAAGTGAACGATTACGAGCAACACGACCGATGAGTGCCAGCCACCGGTTGGTCCGCCTCTGGCGGAAAATTATGATACTGTTCAGGGGGTATCCGAGAATCCGAACCGCACTGTCTTAAGGCGGGCTTTGCCCGCAATCTCGCATGCGGGAATCAGAGATCAAGGGTCAGCAACTACAGCCCCTGAAACGTGAAAACCGAAACCGAAAAGATCTTCGTCCCGCCACGGCGGGACGCTATATTATGCCGGATAAAGACGCTACACAGCACCCGATCGCGGCGGCCACTCTTGGTCGCCGCCGGGCTCCGATTCCGGGAGATCTTTATCGGTGATCTCCGGTGCTACCGCCGGCGCTGTCATAGACCGGCCGATCCTCCCCGTACGCCGATGTGTCCGACGCCGAATCCGGCATCTGCCCACCATCCGTCCAGCCCGCCGCCGCGGCTTCCCCGCCGTCGAGGAGGGCTGATTCCATGGCGCCCAGCATCTGGTACGCGGGATTCAGCTCGAAAAGGAATGCGGGGCCAAGAGCGCGAAAAAAGACGGCCAGCGGCAGCAGGGCGACCGCGAGAAGATAGATCCATAAAACGTCAAGCCCCGGCACCATGATGGGCCACAGGACGATGCCGCAGGTGCAGACAATCGCCACCAGCGCGGCGATTCTGAGGCCGAGAATGATAATCAATTTCAGCAGTGCGAAGATCAGGAACCCCGCCCAGTGAAGCCGGAACAGCTGTAGAAAATATCCCCAGGCATCAAATCCGGTCAGGTCGTACTTGTACATGAAAGGGACGACAAAATCGCGCAGGAACACAACGCTGAAACCCAAAGCGAGCAGCGGCATAAACAGCACCAGTCCAGCGACCAGCCCCAATACGAATACAACGATCGCGACACTGGAGCCATGTGCGAAGTAGGCAACCGCGCTGCCGATCGCTACCGATGTCAGAATGATGATGGCAGCGACAACCACCAGTGTAATCAAGAACAGGCCGATGCGCCAGAGAAAAAGAGAGAGGCCGCGCCGCATAAACAACCGCCAACTCCGAAAGACGTCGCCGCGGTTGGTGGCAACATCGTTGAGAAATACGAACTGGGCGACCGAACTGACCCACAGGAGAATGATGCCGAGAAACAGCGAGGCGGCCACGATGCCAATGAGAAGGGGCAGATTCGCCTGAAACCAGGTGATCATCTGCTCGAAGATCGCAGTCGGGTCCTGATTGAACATGCTCGGCGCAAAGGGTACGTTGCCCGGCATGAGCCAGGTCCCGATTTTGACGTGCTTGAAAACAACAATGAGCCAGACGACAAGCCCGAGGCGAAGCCACTTGACAGGCATGCCGCGCTGAAACAGCAGTGTCCGCATCCAGCCGATGGCAATGCCGCTGGCGCGCGTCGCGGCGGAGAAATAGTCGTACAGCGAGCTCATGATTAAAGATTTTCGGGGACGGTGGATCTAGTAGCAACGGTTCTCTATGGGCGCAAAACACCGTTAGATTGCTAATATCGTAAGGTCACGGTTCGGTTGCGTGAGACCCCACGCGGTGATGAACCCCGTGGGGAATGAGATTGGGCAAGCTCATAATCCAGCCGAAGTCGAAACTTTTCCTTCGTCCGCCGCCGCGGTTCCGCGGTGGGCTGGGCACTGGCACGGGGAGCGCGGTGGCGGACGCAAGGAGGGCGGACCCGCAAGCGATAATTCTACCCAATCTTATTCACGACGGGGATGAACCCCATGGGGTCTGATATGGCAAATCCATACGGAGTTTTGCGCACATAGACGTTTCCATTGTCGAGCGATTGCCTAAATACCGACACAGCAACAGCCTCGAACGGTACCGGCGGCCCATTGAAAAGCGTCCGAAGAATCTTGGTTTATGTTCGGACGCGATTTATAGTATAACGGCAACGCAAATACGCAAGGCTGGGCGGCGTGAGGGGATCCTCAGCCGTCGTATGATTCGCCGCGGTAGCCTTTTTAATTGACGGCTGCGTTGATTCGCGGTCACGGCCTCGGCACGCGGCAGTTCAGCGAATGATGTTTCGACAGATTAACGATCAAAATAAAGAACGACAGGATCCGGAAGGAGGTCCAGCAGCGATGACCCTCGAGGAATTGCAGACATCGACGCAAGCGGCGCAACAAAGACTCGATCATTTACGGGGGTTTCTTTGAGGTCGCGAGCAAACAGGCGCGGGCTGCCGAGCTCGAAGAAATGATGGCGACACCGAACTTCTGGGAGGATAAGGATAAGGCCCAGAAAATCGTCAATGAGCTGAGTGGTTGCAAACGCATTGTCGAACCATTTTTCAAGATGGAGACGTGTGTCGAGGAGTTCCTGGTCATGGCCGAACTAATGGCCGAGGAAGGTGTCCAAACCGACATGCTGTCGGAGGCCGCGACCGAATTGCCGAAGCTTGAGCAGGCGTTGTCGGAGTTGGAACTCGTCAGCTTTCTCGGTGGCGAGTTTGACAAGAACAACGCGATCATAAATCTGCAGGCAGGGTCCGGCGGCACGGAGTCGTGCGACTGGGTAAACATGCTGTTCCGCATGTACATGCGCTGGATCGAGCGCCGCGGCTTTCAAGGCCAGGTAACCGAAAAGCAGGACGGCGAGGTCGCCGGCCTCCGGAGTGTGACGATTTTCGTCGAGGGCGAATACGCTTACGGCAACCTGCAGGCCGAGCGGGGGGTCCATCGACTCGTACGCATATCGCCGTTCGACAGCAATAAACGCCGGCACACGTCGTTTGCCGCACTCGGTGTGATGCCCGAGATAGATGATGATATTAGCGTCGATATCGATGAAAAGGATTTGCGGATCGACACCTACCGTAGCAGCGGCGCCGGCGGACAACATGTGAACACGACCGACAGCGCCGTGCGGATTACGCATATTCCGACCGGTTTCGTAGTCACGTGCCAGAACGAACGGTCACAGCACAAGAACCGGTCGACGGCCATGAAGATTATGCGGTCGAAACTGTACGAACATCAGCGCGACACGCTCAAGCAGGAGCAGCAGGAACAGGCGGGACCAAAGGACGACAACGCCTGGGGCAGCCAGATCCGGTCCTATGTCCTGCATCCGTACCAGATGATCAAAGATTTGCGAACCAAGGTTGAAACGAGCAACACCGCCGCAGTGCTGGATGGTGACATTGATTTGTTTATCGAAACCTATTTGAGGAGCAACGAGAACAATGGCTGCTGAGAACAGCGTAATTCTATCCAAGATAGGCCGGGAAACGCACTTTCTGCGGCGCCGAAAATTATTGACGGCCCTGCTGTGTGCTTTCGCCGTATTTGTAGTACCCGTCCTGGTGGTTACTCTTTTTGATTTGAACTGGCCGTTTCGCGAACCGGCGGCGCTCATCGTTGTCCTGGTTCCACTCCTGGCGCCGCTGGCGTATTGGCTGTATTGGATCGTGTCACCGCGAACCCGTCTGCCGAACGATCATGACGTGGCGATGGCGATCGAGGAGACCCAGCCGGGATTAATGGATTCGTTGATCTGCTCCGTGGAACTCGAACAAAGCAGCCGGGAATCCACCGCGATTGACAAGGCGCTCGTCGAATCGGTGGAGGGTAAGCTAGACAATGAGCGGCTGCGGGGGATGGTGGCGCACAAGGCAATGGGTGCCGGCCGGATTCTTCTGGGGTTTGCAGGGCTTGCCGCCGTCTTCGCGTTGTTGATCGGCCTGCCGCTGACGCACAAGGCCGCGGCCCATATCCGCGACATGATGGTGGGGGAGCTCAGCGGTCTCACCGTTGTCCCCGGCAACATCGAGATCGGCCAGGGCGACGATCTGATTGTCGAGGTTGCCGTCAATCGCGGCCCGGATCAGGCGGCTATCACGATCAACAGTGACCGCGGTGAGTTTACGTACGAGATGTATTCGAAGGACGAGCGGCAGCGTTATTTCGAGTTTTATGCCGTTGACCGGGATTTCTCCTACACGATTACGACGCCGACATTGGAAAGCCGCGCGTATTACGTGACAACGTTCAAGAAGCCGACCATCACCCAGGCCGCCATTGTCATCACACCGCCGGCGTATACCCGGTTGCCGACGGAAAAGATCGACGAATTGAAAGACTTCGCCGTGCCGCAGGGATCCCGTGTCGATTTGGAAGTCATGACCAACATGGAATTGACGGCACATCTGCGCCTGAAGTCGGCGCCGGCGGTGGCGCTGAAGGCGGCGGGCGACCGGAAATATACCGGCGGTATCACAATCGAGAAGACCGAGGAATTCACAATTCTGCTAAGCGACCAACAGAGCCACGAAGTCGAGACGAACCGCGCCTATGAGATCGAGTGTATGGAGGATTTTCCGCCGTTGATTCAGCCGATTACGCCGGAGGAAGATGCCAAGCGTACGCACGACGGCGAAGTCTCCTTTTCGTTCAAAATGACTGATGACTACGGGCTCGGTCCCATCAATCTATTCTATGCGATCAGCGGCGCCGATTGGAACAAGATTGAACTCGCGAAGCCCGGGTCGGATGAATTGCTTCGGGAGACCCTTGGCATCCACAACGTGGCCCTCGAAGGCAAGGTGTACGAGGGTGATGTAATTGCCTACTATTGCGAAGCGGCGGACAATGCCGATCCCAAGGCTCATATCGCCGTGACGGATGCCCGTTTTGTGGAGATCCGGCCGAAGCCGGGCGAGCCCAATGAAAGCATGTGCATCTCACCGCCGCAGGCAAAGCTCGACGTCGGCCACCTGATCATAGAGCAGAAGCATCTGATTCGCCAGACGTTGAGCCTGCGGCGCATCGAAAACGGCGAGCGGCGCCGTGAGTTTCACAATAACCTGACGAAGGCCGCCAACGACCTGGAGGTGGCGACCCGAAAAATCTACCAGGAGGTCCAGGCCGAGGCCGGTGGCGGACCGCTCGGAATATTCGACGATCTGTTCAACGGCGCCATCGACAACATGGGCAAAGCGCGGGATTTTCTACAACGCGATCTGAACGACGGCTCGATTCCGTACCAGCAGACGGCGTTGTCGAAACTGATTTCCATTGAGATCGAGTTGCAGGCGACACCGACACCGTCGCAGAGCGACAACCCGAACCCGCAGTCGGATGAAGTCACCGACGAGGATCGCCAGAAACAGGAGGAAGAAAAGGAAACACTGAAGAAGCAGATTGAGCGGCTCGACGTTTTGATTGAGCGCCAGGAGAATCTCAACGCCGATTTCGAAAAGAAAAGCTCGCGGATCATGAGTTCCGCGGCCCGCGGCTTTATGACGAGCAAGGAGAAGCGGATCCAGGACGATGCCGATGAACTGCGTGTAGAGCTGCGTAGCGCCAGCCAGACGATGCCGGCTGCCAAAGAACTGCGGAAAGCCTCCAGCAGTATGGAGACCTTCCAGGACAATCTCATGTCGGCGATGGACGAGCAGGCAGCGAAGGACGGTGAAATGGCCGCGAATTTTCTGCGCCGTACCAAGGAGCTGCTCGAGCAGGTACAGGAAGAATCATCGGGCGATGAACTCGAGAATTTGAACGAACAGTTGCAGGCGCTGCAGAATCAGCA
>CAUZRT010000143.1:0-8740 GCA_963582235.1 Lentisphaeria bacterium | reverse complement strand
ATCAATTGGATTGGTCGCCAACTCGATCTTTGCAACAGGCACAATCGCAATTCGGCGGGATCGGTTGAGGAGTTGATCGACTCGCTCCCAGCTGCTGACGTCGCTACCCGGCTCGCACGTACGAATGTCCACCGTCAGACCCGGCTTGAATGCGCCGGGTGCCTGCAGTGACCGTGATTTCGAACCCCAATACGCGTAAATGTCGCAACCGTCTTGGGGCAGGCCGACAACGGTCAGTGCGGTGTTATCGCGGCTGCGTCCGAGAGCGTGAATGGGAAGCTTCCGCCCAGCGCCGTCAAAGGCGTAGATACCGCGGCCGTCGGCATCGCCGATTCCGCATACTGGGACGTGAAGGAAGACCCCGGCCTTGTCGATCGTGGGCATCCGTTCGATTCGGTAAGCCGCGCGGAACGGCGAGCCCGAGTGATGCCAGCGGACGTCGGCATTCGCCGCCGGCCCCCACGGGATGATGAAGACAAAGTTGAAACAGATGAGAATGGCTTTTACAGTTCGCATATGAGCAAATTAATATGTCAGACATGCCGCATGACATTCGCCACCGCCGACCCGCGTTGGCGCTGTGACTGCGGCGGGCTGCTGGATCTGGATACTACGTCGAGCTTCGACATAAATGCCCTCCGTCGGCGCCAGCCGACCATGTGGCGGTATCGGGAGATGATCCCAGTATGTGAAGACGGAAATATCATTTCGTTCGACGAAGGGTATACACCGCTTGTTCCGCTCGAATGCGGCGAGCGTTCGATCCTCGTCAAGCAGGATCATCTCTTTCCCAGCGGCTCGTACAAGGACCGCGGGGCGTCGGTTCTGATCAGCAAAATGAAGGAACTTGGGATTACGCGGGTCGTTGAAGATTCGTCGGGGAACGCCGGCGCCGCCATTGCCGCGTATTGCGCGAAGGCCGGCATCGTCTGCGACATTTATGTTCCCGAAAGCTGCTCGGCAGCGAAGCTCAAGCAGATCACGGCGTATGGCGCCAGACTCGTACAAATCCCCGGCAGCCGCGCGGATACGGCCGCCGCCGCATTAGCCGCGGCGGAAGAGGCATATTACGCCAGTCATACATGGAATCCTTTTTTCTTCCACGGCACAAAGACCTTTGCGTACGAAGTGTGCGAGCAACTCGGCTGGACGGCGCCCGATACACTCATCGTGCCGGTTGGAAACGGTACGCTGCTCCTGGGCGCCTATATTGGTTTTACCGAGTTGCATGGCGCCGGTGTCATCGATCGTCTGCCCCGGCTCGTCGGTGTCCAGGCGGCCGAATGTGCGCCTCTTAGCGCAGCGTTCGCGGCCGGTACGGACGACGTTCCCGGCATCGAGCCGGGCAAGACAAGAGCCGAGGGGATTGCGATCGCCGCGCCGATTCGCGGCCGTCAGATTCTCGCGGCGGTGCGATCCTCCAGCGGCATGATTGTGAGTGTGTCCGAAAATGAAATATTGGCAGCCGCCACGGCTATGGGACGGCAGGGCTACTTTATTGAGCCCACCGCGGCGGCGACCATCGCCGGAGCACGGGACCTTATTTGCGAATTACCTGCCGGTGAGACGGTCGTCACTGTCTTTACCGGGCACGGACTGAAATGAATTCCGATTTTTGATTCCCGATTGTTGCGGTGGTCCGTACCACGCATGTTGTGTGATCCAAATTGGCAACGTGATTGTGCGATACAAACCATCCACTTGTGCTGCGAAGTCTGGAGTGCGTTGGCATGCTCCACCAGCCGGCCTGAGCCGTCGGTGTTCGGTGTGATACGATCATTTATTCCCCTGCCGTCGTGGGCGGCGGAGGGATCACGTCACCCATCCAAACGCAGGAGAAGATAGTCGACCTCGACCTCCTTGGTCAGTGGAATGATCCACTTTCTGTAGATCTTGGCGATTTCTGCCGGCGAAATCTTATACACGCCCACATCGCCGTCGACGTCGATGTCGCGCCCGTATGTTGCGGCTTTGCGTTCCACTCGGCGGTAAATTCCGGCTTCGACATCGGCATCGGTCAGGCACTCGAGGATGGCGTCGCGATCGCCATCGCGAATGATTCGCCCATAAGCCCCAAGATCCTGTCGGTATTTCGTTTCCGCCACGAATTTGCCGTAGTGAATTCGCATCGAGAGAGCTTGCAGGCAGGCCACGTCGCAGGTGGCACTGGAGCCGTATTGCCCGTCGTCGCCCAGGCGGCAGATTGCGGGCAGAATGTGCGACTTGTACAACGACAAGATTCGATCGTTGACGTTGATTGATGTTTCCCGGATGACTTCGGGATAGTCGATGTGCGGGAGGATTGGCACCGGCAGATTCTCGAAGAACGGGTGCTCATCGGGGCTTGTGTAGCGCCGCACCATGGCATGCAGGCATTCCGTGCGGAAGAGCAGGAAGTCGGAAAAGCAGCCGTCGAAATCCGGCATCGGAATACGGCCGGGCTCGTAGATGGTGGGATTCAATTCGAACTGAGCACGCTCGATGAGGGCGAAGATGATCGTTTCTTCCTGGCGGATCAGTCGGTTTCGCAGGTCGGTTATTTCCAGGCATTGCATGAGGGCACACTGAGATAGGGCCGGTGAGGCTAAAACTGGCGCCGCTGGTTATCCCCGGCAGAAGAAAGACCTCACCACGGAGTATGGAGACCGGTTGATTTCACCGCGTCTGAGTACACACTCGCTGAAATCAACCGCTGCCTTTGATCTTTGGAGCACACGGAGTTCTCCGGGCTTTCTCCAAACAAGGGTCGCAACTGATTCGTCTGTGTCTCCGTCGTAAAATCCGAATCCGAGGCGGCTCAGCGGTCGGATAACAACCGCATCCAAGCGAACGGCTAGTACGCCATCGGTGATGCGCACGTTATCCCGGCTTTGTCGTATCGCCTCGAGGCAAACCGAGAGACGATGAACTATTCAATCCGTGTCCTCGGCCCCATCGGAAAGCCTGCCGAGACCGACGGTATGCCACACCGCCCGCAACTTGTCCTGCTCTTTCATCGGCGCCTGACGGAAATGATGCAGAAAGCTTTCCGCCATGTGCGCTGCGTTTCGCGAATCTTCGCTCTTCACGAATATCAGAATACTCCGCACCAGCCAATTGCCGCAGTCCTCAAACTTGTTCTGCATGCCGGCCAGGCTCCCCAACTGCCCGCAGGATAATGCCTCCATCTGCAGGTCGCCGCGCCTTTCTCCCGACTCGAGTGCCTGCCGATACCACGTCTCGGCGCCGGCTGCGTCCTCACGTTCCTCGGCCATCGTTCCGAGCTGATTATAAATACAACACGTGCCGTGCTCGTCGCCTTCCCGCTCGGTGATATCGAGTGCCTTCTTGTACCATGATTCGGCGTCATCAAATTGATCGCGTTCCATGGCAATACGACCGAGTTGATGATAGGCGTTGGCAGCGCCGCGATCGAAGCCGCTTTCTTCCGACAGCTGCCGCGCCCTGTTGTACCAAGATTCGGCAGCTTCGAGGTCCCACTCTTGCTGGGCCACGATTCCTAACTGGTGGCAGGTGAGGACAAGCCCGAGCCCGTTGCCGTCGCTTTCCTTGATGCACAGCGACTTGTCGTACCACTCCTCGGCCGCCACCAGATCATGCTGCTCAAGCGCCAGCATTCCCAGCTGATGATAAGTGATCGACGCCGCACTGTCGTTGCCGGCGCGGGTCGCGGCCTCGAGAGCCATACGATACCATTGTTCGGCGGCGTCCAGATCATGACGATTCTGGGCGATCATTCCCAATTGATGAAAGACAATGGCGCTGCCATTCTCGTTGGTGCCGTCTTCGAGCTGGATCATACCTCGCTGACACCATTCCTCGGCCTCCCCGAATCGCTGCTGACAAAAGTCCAGTTCGAAATTGAGGGACCACCATCGCGGCAGCTCGCAATCCGGAATGTTCTCCTCGACAATCTCCTGCCGCAACGCATCGGCCTGCGAAAATCTCTGCAATGTCACCGCTGCCTCGAACATTGGCAGATAGTAATCCTGCGCCAGCTTCTCCGGCGACGGTGACTCCTGCTTCACCTGGTCCAGGCGCGACGTCAACTCATCGAGAAGTACCCGCGCGGCAGCGGGCGAACTCAATGCGGGCGTGGCGATGAGACATTCGTTAATGGACATTTCCATGGGATGATAATACTCCGACCTGGACACACCGCTAATATAATGTGCAATCGCCCGTTCCCAAACCAGCGTGAGCATTCAGTGAAGCCGCGTTATTCATCCAGCCGCGTGCCGGTTTTTCGGCAGGAATCCGCGCCGTAGGACTCGCATAAAATTCTTCACTCACGCCCAACGGCGCCGAAGGATGCGAGATTGGCGAGCAGCCGCCAGCCGCCCGGGACGCCCGCCGGGACCTGGCGAAAGAGCGCGTAGGCGCAGTACACCCAATGGCCGTCGCCCACAGGCATAACCAGCAACCCGCCGGTGCGTGGAGTCTCGCCGGGATCGTACGAGGCGAGAAGTGCAATGTACGCTGGATCCCGGTCCTCCTCGGCAAAAAAATACAAGCCGCGTTCCTGAACCCACCCCAAAAAATCAGCCGGGCCGATCCTGTTCGGACGGCTCAGGATCGGGTGCTCAGGCACCAGCAGTACAACGGGTGCAGTCTCGTCGGTTACACGGTCATGCGGGCGCGAAAAGCGGAATCGCCCCGGTACGCAGTTTCGTTCGGCGAGTTTGTATTTGTTATACATGACGACCATCGTCCCGCCACCGCGGACGTAGTCGAGCAGTTGTGCATTGGCGGCAACGAGGTCGTCCCGGATCTCATATGCACGAATTCCCGTAATGATGGTATGGAAACGATTCAGGTCAGCACGTATCAGGTCGTCCCGCTGCAGGAGGGTCACCTCGCAGCCAAGGCTTTCGAGCGCCGCGGCCATGGCGTCGCCGACGCCCATGACGTAACCGACTCGCAAGTCGTCCGGGAGGTCGATATCCAGCGGCAACACCCGACATGCCGCGCG
Source organism: Lentisphaeria bacterium (assembly GCA_963582235.1). Lineage (GTDB taxonomy): Bacteria > Verrucomicrobiota > Lentisphaeria > JABSQK01 > CAJWLW01 > CAUZRT01. Next base: position 3,768 of record CAUZRT010000143.1, on the reverse strand, counting down.
CCGATAAACATTGTGCGGTCGTATGTGTGGATGGCTGATGCGGACGCGTTCGACATGAACGACGTTATCAGCAACGCGGACCGAAGCACCGAGATTGAAAGGGGCGCGCTCGAGGCCGGCCGGCGCCGTCAACACGACGCGGAAGGTATGTGTATCACCGTACCGCGTAAAGGCCAGGTCATGCGTCGGGGTGTCGTAGCTCCAGCCCGCCGGGACACCGTTCAGTTTGAAAGTTCCCTGCACCGGCGCTGCCGAAAGGGACTCCGCCGTTACCCACAGTTCCGCCGTCTGCGGCTCCGCCGAGCCGGTGGGCAGGACCAGGACCCGGGGCTCGACACGCAAATGCAGAGGCGGCACAACCTTTACCGTTTCCCGACGTTCGCCATAGCCCGGGTCCGCCCAGACATGAACGGCCCCGGTCCATGTAAACACCGGTGCCGCCGGATGGTCGGCGGCTGTGTATGCCAGCGCCGCGTAAACGGGCGGCGGGTCAGTTGTCGCCTGATGGTAATTCCCCAGGTTTCGATTCCAGCTGCCGGCCGCCGGCATGGGCATGGTCACAACGGCATCCGTCGCCACCTGCACGCGGTAAACGATTCGCATGGTCCCGCCGATTGCAAGGCGACCCGCCTCCAGAGGCGCGACCCGACTGCGCTCCGCCACTGTCCAGCCTTCCGGCACGCGAATCGTCACTTCCGGTGTATCGATCGGCACGAACTGTGGAATCAGTTCGACCGTCAACTCCGCGGCGCTGCCGGGAACCAGATTTACGGAGCTGCAGCGGACTTCGAAATGCACGCCCGCAGCAATGTGTAGCGACCGCATAAACCCCAGTGTCGCGGCGCTGAAGTCATTGATCAGGCCGAGGACATTCATAAAATCCGCGCCTTGGGTATGAGTCACCTTGGCGCGCAGCACGGTCAGCGCGTCGATCCCGGCATGGAGCCCAGCGGCGAGAGCATCCATAACCGCGGCAGGCTGGCTTTGATCAAAGGAATCGCGAGCGCGTTTTGCGGACTCCGCAAGGCGATTAGCCGGGGAATGCGACTCGGCGACAGACTCGATGGCCAGGGCGGCAAAGCCGTCCGCAAGCCCGGCAAACGGATCGTCTTCAGGCGCCGGCGGGTTACCGGTCGAATCGACCATGACTGCCAGTCGCACCGGCGCCGAACCGGCCGGTTGCTGACATCCCATGCCCTGGGAGCGGTGCTGCGACCGGCCGTGCATGGCTAATTGGTGGTACGTACGGCCGAACCATGGGTTGTACGTTCCGGCGTCGACTTCAAAGACGGGAAGGTCCTGGATCGGGTACCATGGCGATAACATGAGACGTAATACTCGCCACGGCGGCAAGCCGTCGCTATGGTTTGCATCGGCCGCCCGTTCGATTGCTTCCTTTACAAGGATGCCAACGGCCTGATGGTGGCCGTGGCCGTCGCGCGGCGTGCCGCTGAACCGGCTGATGACAACATGCGGACGGTACCAGCGAACAAATTTCGCCATTTCGTTCAAGGCCTTGTCGTGGCCCCACTGCCGCATTGTTTCATCAGCCGTCTTCGAGTACCCGAGATCCCGGAGCGAGAGGAAATACTGCTCGGCACCGTCGATTCGCCGCGCAGCTGTCAGTTCCTCGGTGCGGATAACACCGACATAGGGCCCCGTTTCCGGACCGATGCGGTTCTGGCCGCCGGCACCACGTGTGGCGCAGAGGTAAGCCGTCCGATAACCGCGGCCGCGCGCCAGCCACGCCAGCAAGCTCGAATTCTCGTCATCGGGATGGGCGGCGATATGCAGTACCCGCAACGTGTGCGGCAGTCGATTCAGCGAGTCAGCGAGAAGGACATGTCCGCGTAAAGCAGGTTGTTCGTCCTGCCAGATGTGCAGGGCGGCCGTATCGAACTGACCGCGCGCCGGTATTACCGCAGCGATCGCAGCCACGGCCACGGCGCCAGACGCCAGACGTAATCGATGCCGTGGCTGACTCACATCGCAGTCCGGGTGAATGGGTAGTTGGGTGGTACTTGTCTGGCGTCGAACTGGATGTCACACACCCTTCCTTCGATGTATCGCAGGGTGTGTGACACGGGCACAATACAGGAACCGTTTCAACGGATTCCATCACTACACCGGTCGTCTCCCCTCGAGGAAGTTGGTAAACCGTTGAAACGGTTGGGACGCTTCCGTTAACGCCTCGACCCCACGATGAATCGCGGGGCTAATAAAGAATGACATCCAGTTCGACGCTAAAGCAGGTATGTTGGGCGACTGGGTGACGAGAAAAATTCGGCCGCTCCGAATCACCCAATACTATTTCGCAAGCCAGCGCCAGCATCTGTTCTTGAGCCGCTGGAAAAAGCCGTCCGACTTCTGCGGCAGTACCGCCATGATGCGGGCATGTACCGTGTAAGCCTGAGGCTTATCCAGCGGGTAGTCGGTCTGTACGGTAATGACGGTGCCTACGTATCCCTCAGCACTCGACGGTGTCCACAACAACCTCATACTTACGCCCGGCGCGCACAGTACCCAGCTTTACCGAAAAATCCGCATTTTTGCTGGCAACGGTCAATACATTGATCGGGTAGTCAGCCTTCACTTTGACGGTGATTGATTTGGCGTCCTTCTTCTCATCGCGCCGCCACACCAAGTGGGTGGGGGTCATGGTAATCAGTTCGGGGACGTTGGCACGAATGGTCAATTGCTTGACGCTGTCGTCACCCTCCCCGTATCGGACGTAGATTTTCTTTTCCGTTACACCGGTTCGCGAAACGTTCAGCGACGCCAATATTTTCCCGGATTCGCCGGATCCATAGGTCATCTTCTCGAGGGCCGCCGTTGTACAGCCGCACGACGTCTTGACGGAAGAAATCGTAATTGTCTTGTCCGACTCGTTTGTGAAAACGAAGTTCCCGGAAACTTTTCTGTCGTTGGGAAGGGCATCCAGATCGAGGACGTCGGACTCCCAGCTCAGTTGCGCCTGAGCCCGGCAGAGGCCAATGACCGAAATGAAAAGGAATACGGGTAAGATTCTCATACGTTGACTGTGTCTTTCTCGCGACGTAATACGGCGCGGTAACAATTCAGATACTGCTCGACGATCCTGTCGCGATTGAAATGCTCGATAGCGCGCCGGCGACCGTTGCGGCCCAGCCGTCGACGCAGATCCTCATCGGTACAAACCTGAATCACACGCTGGGCCAGGACGTCAAAGTCGTCAGGCCCGGCTATGAATCCGGTCTCCCCCTCAACAACAATCAGCCGACGCGTGTCCGGATCATCCTGCAAATTACTGTCGGGCAGCTGCAGATTATGGCGATAGGCCAATTGCAGGATCGCGTTTGCCGCTTCCGGCTCACGCACCCGTTCGCTCACCGTGCTGCTGCTGGCGGCTTTGCCGCGTGTCAGATCGAGGACACCGCCGGCATAGCCATGCGCCCGCATTTTGATGATGGTCCCGCTGCAGAACAGTTCCACATCGTCCGGATGCGCGGCAAGTACGAAATAATCCACCTGCACCGACATGAGAAGATAAGCTTTTCAGAGTCGGTAATACGCCGATCGTCCTCTTCAAGGTATTCTTACGTCGCCTACTTACAATTTGGCACTGGCGGTCTGATCCTTGATTAACAGGGTGAATTTAACTGCTATTTGACTATCCAATTTTTCCCAGACCGCAAGAGCAAGCTACGGATGTCACGATGAGATTGGAATAACAGACGAAACGGGCATTCCGTTGTCAATTCATTTTTTAACCCGTACACCTGACTTTCG
>CAUZRT010000142.1:0-8754 GCA_963582235.1 Lentisphaeria bacterium | reverse complement strand
GTCGCCACGTCGCTAATGTGCCTTTACCTCTTTTACACGCGGACAAAAGCCGGTTGGGTTGCATGCGGTTTCGAGATGTTTCTGGTGACTGGATTTCTGGCGTGGGAATGGAAAAAGGGGAATTTGCGGTATCAACAGCTGCAGGGAAAATGGGTGCCGGCGGCTGCCGGGGTTATCATTCTTCTGGTCATTGCCGGTGTCTCGTCATTGGGCTTTCATCGGAGTACGGATGCAGCGATCGACACCGCGAAATCTGCGGTCGCGGCTCGCGGGGACGCTCGACCTCCAGAGGATTCTGACCGGCGTCAATTCGTGTCCGGTATTGGCGAACGCCAACGCGCAACGCCGGACGACTCAGCGAAAGAACTGCGCCGGCGGCGCTACGAAGGCAGCATTGGCATTCGTCTGGCTGTCTGGCGGAATGCGCTCGAGATGATCAAAGATCGATCGGTCCAGGGATTTGGCCTCGGGAATCTGATGGTTCATTACCCGTTGTACTCGCGCAAAGCGGCGACGGAACGTATCCTGGGAGAGGAGCATAAACTTCTCCACGCCCATAACGACTTCATACAGATAGCGGTTGAGCTGGGTCTGATCGGGGCGGCGCTGCTGCTTTGGCTGGGAATTATGGCCGGAGTCACCAGCTGGCGTCTGATATCTGCGGTCTCCGATTTGCCGGGATCCATGACATTCGGAAAGTCCGCTGCGGATCAACGCTATCTGGCTGTAGGAATGACCGTCGGGTTGGCCGGACTTGCCGTGAACGCCTGCTTCAGCTTTCCGTTTCACCTGGCGATGGGGCCACTGCTGGCAATGGTTTACCTGGGATTGATGTCCGCGGCCTGGAATCTCCGGGAACTGGCGGAAGACGGGAAGGGAAAGACGAAACGGAAGGGATCTATGCCCGTGCCGGTGTGGGGCCTGCGTGTCGGGATTGCGGTGTCGGCGATACTGCTGTGCGGTGTGACGTTGTGGGGGTACCGGCGAGTACAGGGAGATCGACATTATCTGACATTAAAGAAACATCTCGGGGCACGGCAGTGGGAGCAAGTGATCGAGTCCGGCGAACGCGTGTGGTGGTTTGATCCGAATCGACGGATTGTACACTTTTTCGTGGGCGCCGCCTATTATGAGACGGATCGGCCGCAGGCAGCCGTCGAGCACCTGTCTCTGGCGATTGCGGCGTATCCAAATTTTATCGACTTCCTGAACACCATGGGGCATGCACTGCGTTTGGCGGGAAAGCCGGAGGCGGCCCTGGATTACTACGAGCGGGCCCTGGCCATCAAGCCAGACTATGCGCGGGCGCTCGAGGGGGCAGGGCAGGCGTTGAACCGATCGGGAGAAACGCTGCTGAGAACGGGCGAAGTGGACGCGGCATTGGAGAAATTTCGTACGGCCGTGGCACGGCGTCCCGGGAATTGGTTCTTTCAGTACAATCTCGGAGTGGCGGCCATGCAAAAGGAGGGATATGAGGAAGCCCGGGTAGCGTTTCAGGCCGCGATAACGATCCGGGACGACGTCGATCGTACCCACAAGGGCCTGGGGCTCGTGTTATACCGGTATCTTGGCAAAAAGGCGGCAGGTATTCAGCACTTCGAGCGGGCCCTCGAACTGAATCCCGAGATTGCCGGCGCCGCGCAATTGCGAAAGGTCGTCGCGGAATTTCGCGACAGAAATGACCGAAGGAATGATTCACCGGCAAACAAATGAATATTCAGTTTCAGCGGTATATTTTCATCGCCTATAAATTTGTATTTTGACTCTCAATAGCACTTCACTCGTAATCGATCCATCCGCTGCGTGAGTCACGTTCCGTGTTGTCACGAGACAACGCGGTCACGGGATAATCGCTCTGTATTCGAACATCAATTACAAATGGGTCGATTACGAATCACGAATAAGGAGCCCCGGGGAAGCCGGATAACTCGATTATACAGGAATCGATAAAATGAAGACAACGCGTATTTCATCAATACGTCACGCGGCGGGTGGTTGTCTAAGTCCGATCTGGTTCGTGCTTTAACGGAAAATCGGATTGCCGGCGCCGCCTCGGACGTTCGCGGGACGGAGCCATCCGCCAAGAGTGCGCTTTCAGCAATGGACAATGTCATTCTGACGCTGCACGTTGGCGCATTTACAATTGAAGGCCAGAAACGGGGTGCAAGCTCGGTGTGTGCGGACACCGCGGCGGTGTTGCAAGGGGAGGGCGCTCTGAACTTTGCGAGGCCGAGACGGTGAATGGGGATTCGGGAATGGGGAAATGGTCGATGGAAATCAAGCCTTCCCAAATCCCGGGGGTGGCCAAAATGTCAACGTGCAATTTGGATTCCCGCCGTACGCCGCAATCGTACGCAGCAATCGTCCTCCTTCTCGAATCGACCGTCGAGGAGGAGTACGATTCTTCTTGTCCCGAACAACTAATTTGAAAAACATGCTGTCGCAAAGATCCAAAGGAGATTTGCCAGGGAGATTTCATGGGGAATACTTTCCCGATAGTGCCATGACGGATGAGATTTCATATGCCCTGGAGAATTGGACGATCGCCGGCATAACCACAAATCCTCGACACGGGAAAATTCCTGCAAGCCTTTAAATCAGGTCATTGGCGAGATTACCGGTTAGAATTTACAACAATTACGGCTACGATACGGAGGCCATTGCGGCCGCCATCCACAATGGCGCCCGGATTGTCGACGCGGTGCGCGCCGGGGCCCACATTGTCACCGCCGGATTTGTCGTCTGGCAGGGTTTCTTCGACCATCTGCATCGCGACTGGGGCTTGAAGATTTTCGCCGATGCGTGGGACGCGACGCCGGAGGTTGAGGCGTGAGACATGAAGCGTGAAACGTGAAACGTGAGACGGAAAACGTGTTGGAGCGAAGCAGCCTGCCCGCCTATGGCGGGGAAATCCGCCTCAGGCGAAAAATGTGAAACATAAGACGAGGATCCGAAAAGATGATCGAGGAACAACTATATATCAACGGCGTGTACCGTCCGGCCAGGTCTGGCGAAACGAAGGAAGCCCACAATCCGGCGACCGGAGAGATCATTGGCAGCTATGCCCTCGGCGGCCGAGAGGATGCACTCGAGGCGGTCGATGCGGCGGAACGGGCATTTGGCGACTGGCGCGGGCGGTCCGCACGCGACCGGGCGCTGATCCTGCGGGATGTCGCGGCCCGTATACGTGACAAGAAATCGGCATTGGCGGAGCTGCTGACCTTGGAGAACGGCAAGGTTGTGAAAGAATCGAACGCGGAAATCGAGGGTGCGGCGCTGCATTTCGAATGGTACGCGGAAGAGGCGCAGCGCATCAATGGCCGCTGGGTGCCGCCGATGAACCCAGCCAAGCGTCACCTGGTCATAAAACAGCCCGTGGGGATTGTTCTGGCGATCATGCCGTTCAATTTTCCAGTGATGCTGTGGGCGCGAAAGGTGGCGCCGGCAATGGCTGCGGGGTGCACGACGATCGTCCGGGGCGCCACGTCGACAACTTTGATCACTTGTGCAGCGGCGCGGATCCTGCACGAAGCCGGTCTGCCGCCGGGCGTCATGAACTTGATCACTGGGCGCTCGTCGGATATTTCCGAAACACTGCTGACCAATCCGAAGATTGCCAAGCTGACATTCACGGGTTCAACCGCAGTCGGTGTCCATCTCCAGGAAATGACCGCGAGGTCGTTGATCCGCACATCAATGGAACTGGGCGGCAATGCACCGGCGGTTGTCCTCGACGACTGTGATCTGGATCTGGCGGTGGACAAAGTGATCGGCGGGAAGTTTCGTAACCTCGGCCAGTCATGTATTGCCATCAACCGGATCCTTGTGCAGAAGTCCATCGAAACCGAATTTCTGGCGAAGCTGGCAGAGAAGATTGCTGCATTGAAGACGGGTAACGGACTGGATGAAGGCGTCGATCTGGGATCGTTGATCGACGGCGGGACGGTGGAAAAAGTCGAAAGGCATGTGCAGGACGCGCTTGACAAGGGTGGCAAGCTCCTCGTTGGCGGCAATCGTTTGACCGCCGGGGACTACGCCAAAGGAAATTTTTACGAGCCGACGCTGATCTCGGAGACCCGCCGTGACATGATGTTTATGGATGACGAAACCTTTGGCCCCGTGGCTTTCGTCATGACCTTTGACACAGAGGCGGAAGCCATCGAGAAGGCGAACGACACGGAGTTCGGGCTGGCCGCCTATGTCTTCACACGAGACTACGGGCGCGCGCTGCGGGTGAGCGAAGCGATCAATGCCGGGACGGTTGCACTCAACGACGACGTGCCGTCAACCACTATCGCGCCCTTTGGCGGGTACAAAATGAGCGGTCTCGGCCGCGAGTGTGGCAGTGAGGGAATCGACGCATTCCTCGAGACAAAGCACATATCCATTGGCATGATTTGACATTCTTCCATGCGCAAAATCGATGCCCATCATCATTCAACATGGATCCGATTCACATTGAAGCGATTGCCGAGGAGTTTCCGGAATTGAAAATGATCATCGCGCACCTGGGTGTGCAATCCAATTCAATGGCCCTGGCGTTGATCCGGCTGTTTCCGAACATTTACACTTACCCAACGGGAGGCATACCGGGATGGCGGGGCAACTACTGAGGAATCCGATCTGGAAACGCATGTTCTTCTGGCCAGAGGCCCATCGGAAGGTACTGTTCGGAACCGACGTGCACTTTGCCGACTTCGACGCCGCCATCGAGCGGCAACAGAACGTCTTTGATGCGGCGGGCTGGGACGCGGAGGAGCAGGCGGCTGTTTATGCTGGGAATCCGGAACGAATCTTCGGGCTTGGGTGAAGGACCGGGAGAGATTACTTGAGCACAGGTGGCTTTGCCCCCTCAGTGTCCGAACGGGTGGATGGGGCCGTTTTCCGGATGTATATCTGAACGGCCCGGTGTTTTCGATATTCTCCATACTTCGTCTTGAAAGTGATTCTGTTCAGCCCCGATTTCTGCGGGCGAAACTCCGGGTTAACATTGACGGTGTAGCGTTGCTTCTTGCCGGGTTCGATATCCAGCTTGCGCGGACCGTCAAAGGTTATGTTGCGGTTGCTGCTGGTTACGTCAAGAATGGACAGAATCTTTTCGCCCCGGTTCAGAACGATAAATTCGCCGGTCGTGCGGCCGTCTTCAAATCCGTCTTCGTCGAATAGGAAGCGAACGGTCCGCGGCTGGAAATCCCAGAGCGCTTCGATGTTGGCGGTAATGTAGATTGTCTTGACCGGATCAACGGGACTGTTGGTGGTGAACTTGATGTACTTGCGAACACTGCCGGATTTACCCTCGGGGTCAAACGAGATCTCGACCGTACTCTTTTCGCCGGGCGCCAGGACATCCTTTGCCAGCGTGCCCGCCGTACAGCCGCAAGAGGCTTTGACGTTAGTGATTTTCAGCACTTCGGAACCGGCATTCCGAAAGACGAACTGCTCCGTCACTTTTCTTGCTTCGGGGATTGTTCCGAAATCGTGGATGGTTTTGTCGAATACAAGATTCTGTGCCGACAGACTCAGGGCCGCGACGCTGGCAATTGAGGTGAGGACCGACTTCATTATTGGCTAGTGTCCTGTCGCTTAACAGTATCGGAGTCTCCCGCCACCGGCAGACCAGCCCCGCCACCGCGGGGCTGGCAATATGCTCGCCTATAACCTATTGGTCCTCGTCCTTCGTTCTCGCTTCCTGTTGCTTTCTGTTACGTCCGAAGATCGCGCTGCTGCGCTCCGACGACCCGCCTTCGCTCGGCTTCTGCGAGGCACGCGCGGACCGTCCCAATTCCTTGTAGGATCGGGACTGAGGACGAGAACGATATTGGAATTCGACGTTCACCGCCCGTGTTTTTGCCACTTATCGCCTCAAAGATCACTACTTTACGGCTCCAACGATCTCGCGTTTCTGCTGCCATTCGCCTGATCGAATCTTGAAGTATTCGGTCGGTTCGGCCTTGCGCAGACGGCGAAAATAATAGCGTTCAGCTACCGTCTGAGGCGTTGTCTTGTTCTTTTCAGCTGCCAGTTTGTACAGGAGCCTTCGATCTTTATTTTCATCTTCGACAACACGCTTCACCTCAGCGTCGCGCCGATGATCGGCATTCAAAGGCTCGAGCAGCCCCTGGCGCGTTTCCCCGATTTTCCCGGACTTTTTCAATTGCAGAACGTCCGCATAACGTTCTTTGAAATTATTCTTGATGGCCTCGAGATTACCGTCATTGGCCGCTGTTTCATGCGAGGCGGTCAGCAAGGCGACGGCTGAGAATACGCAAATGATGATTGTGTAGCGAGTCATGATATTGGGAGTGGTCAGGGTTTAGCGGCTCCCTGGCGGGGCCAGTTATAGTTGCGTTTGAACTCCGATCTTCGAAGGTCCCTGCACTTCGACGTTCGGCGTTCTGAGTTCGCTCCCGCATGCGGGAGCGAACTCAGAGGCGAGTGTTCAGATTCCAGGTTTCAGTTTTCCGCCTGAAACGGATTTCCGCTACGCTCCAACAAGTTTCCTTTGCCCTCACTCCGTGCTTTGTTCGATCTCATCTTCGAAATCGAAGAAGTCATCCAACTGCCGATCGATTTTGATGTTGATGTCTAGCGTGATGTGGATCGGCTCAACTTTGATCGGCTCAACTTTGATCGGGCGACAGCCGCCGCCAAACACGGCAATCGTACAGGCGATGGTCAGTATGCGCATCGACGATTCTCCATTCTTCCATTTGGACGTATCATCATTGCAGATTATTCAGAAAACCGTCTAAATCTTGCTTCACCAATATACCTGTCTCGAGGACAGAGTCAAAATTTGGAATGTTGATCGTCATGCCGCCGATCTCTTGGGTATCTTTACCTCGGCGCCCTTTGCCGCTGAAGAAGACCCGGGCCAATGATCGGCCGTTGTCGTGGATAAAATCCGCTCGCAAAACCGTATACTCGAAGTCCTGCAATGCGCTGACCAGATTTTCCTTTATGAGCTTGCGTGTCGGTTCATGGATGAATCTTGGATCGTTCTGCTCGAGCAAATTACCGATTACCGCCGCTTCGCCAATCTGAAAGTTGCCGACTTCCGGTGTTGAATACAGGAACCCATCGCCAAATCGCAGTTGCGGCCATTTGACCGAAACCGGCAGGCGCCCATACAGGGTCCCGGCGCCGCTGGCGTCGATGAGCGGCAACTTGTCAAGGATGTGGTTGAGTTGAAGCCCTTCGCCGAAGACGACGAAGTCGTACGCAGACAGGCGTGGGTTGAACCTTACCGCGTGCGTCCGCAACCGGCCCCCGGCCCATCTCCATGCGGTCTGCTCGATGAACAACGATTCGGGCGACTCGAGTCGGAACTCGATGACGCCGTCTTGCAGTACGAGTTTGCCGATCGCAACGTCCCGAATTGTAATGCGCTGTCCGCCCAGTGTTCGCGGCGGGGCAAGACTGTCAAAGGTGATACTGGCGTCGATCCCTGAAATGCTGGCAAGATACTGCCGGCTCTCCAGGCGACCATCCCTGATATCGATCGTGGCCGATGGCGTGATATGCTTTCCGGACAGTTCGGCACGGCCGTGTGCCGCCAGGCGTCCGCCAGACTTCATGTCGGAAGGCAGGCCAAGCAGATGAAACAGCCTCGTGACATTTGCAAGTTCAAACTCCGGGACTTCAAACTGAATCGTGCTATTGCGATCGCCCGGGCCCCATTGAAGTTTTCCGTTGGCCTGGATAATCGTGTTTTCCCAGGGGCGCCATTCGACGGAGGTTTCGAACCGTTTGTCGCGGATCGACAGCTTACCGACAAAACCGCCAAACGCGTGCCCACGAAATGTGATCCGGCGCGCCCTTATTTCACCAGCGGCAGAAGCCGGCGAATTCTCGGGATTATCGGCTGTTCTGTCCGCGGCGGACCCGATCGAAATCGGTACGGTACCGCTGAGACCTTCGAGCCTGATGCCGGCAGCCGGGATTTCGGCCGTTCCATCCCGGAATGCTATCTCCGCAGTGAAGGCTGCTGGTGATCCTGAATTGCTGAGAAACGAGCCGGTGATCGATGGCTGCGTAACGTTCAACTGCCCGTATTCCGGCAAGCTGATGTGAAGGTCTCCCGTCCTCTCATCGTCAGCTTCGGCAACGAACCCGATTTCGCCCGAGGTCCGCGATCCCGTTTGGGCGGACTGATACGCGAGGCATATCTCGAGATGTCCCGGAGACAGGTGTCCAGCGAGCTGCCCGCCACCGACGTTTCTCTGTATTTTCGATTCGCCGAGTTCGGCGGCCGATTTCAGATCGACGGTGAGGCCACCCGGCGCGAGCGAAAGCGATCCGCTGGTCTTGGTGTTTCGTAGAAGTGTTTTGGTGCCGTCCGCCAATGTGACGGCCAATTCCCGGTTGACGGTCGCCTCGAACCCCAGATTGAGTTGATACCGCGACGGATCTTGAAAGATCAATGCGCCTGAGTCGGCGAAAACAAGAGCAAGGCCCGGATCGGCATTTGCCGGCAGTACAAAATTGCCCCCGGCCAAAGCGACCGTTCCCGACTGCACGGACACCATGGACCCATGACGGAGTTTGATTTTGACCTCGTCCGAAGTCCATTTGCCGGCAAACCGAAGTTTTGCGGCGATCCGGCCCAGTGTTACACCGCTCCCGGGAACGATCAGTTGGCGAAAAAGCAGATCGGCCCGCAGATCGGGCAGGCTCGTCTCGAAGGCATATTGCGAACCCCGGCGAATTCGGTTGAAGCTGCATGCTTCGTCGCCGACGGTAAGGACAATAGAT
>CAUZRT010000141.1:0-8789 GCA_963582235.1 Lentisphaeria bacterium | reverse complement strand
TAAGAAGTGCAAGGTGATCATTCCAAAGCCGCCCCGGGATGACGACGACAGCGACAGCCGGAGCGACAGCGATAGCACAGAGTGACAGTGATAGCAAGAGTGACAGTGATAGCAAGAGTGACAGTGATAGCAAGAGTGACAGTGATAGCAAGAGTGACAGTGATAGCAAGAGTGACAGTGATAGTGAACCTGAGCCGTCGAAACCTGTCAAGTTTTTCGGTGACACGGCGGCGTTGATCGTGACCGCCGAGGACGAATGCGGCAATGTCGCTAAGTGTAGGGTGTGATTTGTGTGCGTTGATCCCGGTACCGGACGGGGATAGCGACAGCGGCAGCGCCGCGGCAAGCGAGGAAAGCGACAAAGAGAGTGAAGAGAGCGCGGCAGGTGGCGACGGGAAAAATAGGAGATGATGGATAGCGTGCCGCACGCAACCCCGAACGGTAACTGCCGTCCGCGGGGTTTTAAATTTTTGCCCACAGGCAATTTTTTTGTCTACCAAAAAAAATATCTGATGTGGAACTGGGAGCGGACGATTCGCGTTCCGACACGCTCGATCTTGCGCCAGGAGCTGGCGTCGTGCAGCGGCACCCAGCGCCGTTCCTCGGCGCGATAATGCCAGTGTCCTTATCGATCTGGTAATAAATCTGCATGTTGGCGCTCTCAATGATGTTGATGATCTCGTTGTTGTGATAGTTGAGCTCGTCGAAGTCCGTCTGGGCGCGCTGCCCCATTTCGGAATACAGTTCGTTCAACTCGAGGAGCTCGTCATTGATCGAAAGATCTAGCGCCTTTACTTTGAGACCAATGCGTTTGGCTTCGCGGAGCATGATCGGATAATTGTGGGACGGATAGTCCGAGTTGAGATGGTAACTTATCCGTTCCGCCTTTTTCTGGTCTTTAATGTGGAATTGAAGAATCTCGGTACAGAGCTTTACAGACAATTAACTCGCCCGGTTGACGGCGCCAAGGACCAGCGGGTGCACGTATTGAAACAACGCGGCGTATGGATTCGGTTCGGTATCTAAATCAGGCGTGCCGTTACCGGCATTCACCTCCTGGCGCCATAAATCGATGACACGGTTGAGTTCGTCCTGGCTGACGCTGACCAGTTCATTGTCCTGGTCGGTCGGCGATAGTCCGTGCGTAATGGAGGTATCGAGAAGGTGTCAAATACGCCATCGGCCCCATATGAGTATCTCGTCGGCGCCGAGAGCGAGCATGGTGGCTGCGGAGGCGTAGTTCAGCGGCAGGTAGACTTTGACGCGTTTGCCATGCCGGCGCAGGAGGTTGACGATCCGCAGGGCAGCGCGACCCGAGCCGCCGTCCGACTTTCCGAACAGCACGAGCTCATCCCGGGTGCCGATTTTCTGCAGCACTTCGTAGAATCCAATGACATCGTTTTGGCACACGGACCCCGACGGCGATGTCCAATAGGTGACAAATGTCGTTTGAATTTTCTTCTCGATGGTCTTGACGATCTTCTGTGTCTTGGCGAAGAGGACGGGCGGGATTTTTATTTTCGGTCGTTTACTTTGTTGCGTAGCCATAAAGAAACACCGGATTGGAATGTTGAAATGCTTGGAACAATCAAAAAAATACCGACGGATCATCATTATTCCAACCCGTCCAATATCACGATAAGAAGTTTCGTTTGAACCCCATCGCTCCAAGAGTCCAGGCGTCCAACACTCGACACTGAATATCACGTGATCCGTCTCCGTCAACCGACGGCTGGCGGATGGCTGAACCTACAAACCCCGAACCGATAAGCAACACCCCGGAACCCGTTGCCACGATATCTGACAATTCTTGCCGGACTGATCATCGTTTTTCTTCTGCTCTTCGGTCTCGCACAGTATTTACGAATACCTTACCTGTCCGATGCAGAGCCGATGCGGCAACTCAATCCTGCCTGGGCCGCGGTGATCGGGATCGGGCTGCTGACAGGCGATGTCATCTTGCCGGTGCCGTCCAGCTTCATCATGATTGCGAATGGTGCGGTATTCGGAATTCTGCCCGGCGCCGCCGTATCGATTGTCGGATCGCTGGGCTCGGCTGTGATTGGCTTTTACCTAGGCCGCAAGGGTGCCGGGATTGTCAGTCGCCTTGTCCCCGAAGAAGAGCGTTGCAGGATGGAAGCGCTGCTGGCGCGATGGGGCATGGTCGTGATCATTGTAACACGACCGGTGCCGCTGATAGCCGAATCGATCAGCATCATCGCGGGCACGACGTTGATGACTTGGAGAAAGTTGGTGGTGGCGACAATCGCCGGTATAGTTCCGGGATCGCTGCTGTATGCCGTAACCGGCGCTACGGCACACGATCTGGACAATGCCTATCTTGCGTTCGCGATCGTGATCGTCATTGCCGGCGTTTTCTGGTGCATGGGACGGCGGTCCGTGGCGTGAGCGAATCGAAGGGAATGTTGGAACTCGGGTATGAACTCGAGTCCGGTTACCACAACATATTGTCGTCAATGTTATTGGACTCAAGTGCATACTCCAGTTCCATTACTGCACAATTCCGTTACTCCATTCAGGAACGTTATGATAGACGCTGAGCTACGACAATGCGAGTTATCGGCGAACGTCGACATCGCGTCGCCGAAAGTCCTGATGGTCAACGTAGCGTTTCGTATACCCCGGCACATGCGAGACGGATTGATCGTGGTGCGCATGACGATGCCAGCAGGCGAGACACTGGTTCAGAGCGAAGGTGTGTATTTGACGGAGGTCATGCAGTCACGCTCGCTGACGTTCCAGGCGCCGCAATCCGGGGCCTATACCATCGTCGTGTTGCTTTCCGAAGGCAGTACGCTCGAAGTACTGGCCGTGCGTGAATTGCGTGTGACTGCCGGTTCCAAGGACTGAAAGGCATTGTTCTGTCAACCCCCCTTTTTGTACTCGAGCGGATGTCTGTGATGACGGCGCGCAGGGCGGCGGCAGTTTTGCCAACTGCTCGGTGTCCATTACGCAAACCCTCCAGGATTTCGTCAACTCACTCCCATAATATTTTTTTTGCCGAGCAAAAAAATTATCCGGCCAGCTTTTCCCGGCCTTCATCCGTAATAAATCGGTAATCACCCACTCTCCGGGTGACGCCTTCGGTGTCGAACAGCGGCATCAGCAAGAGGCAAATCTTGCGGTTTCCATTTACCAGATCGCGAAAACCGGCTAACGTGATTCCCTCGGCATTGCCGCCGAGGTGTTCCAATAATGTTGTCCGGCAACGGTCAACGACGGTGTGATGAACGAATTGCCCATCAGTATGGTACAATTTCCCTGAATTTGTCAGATACCGAAGAATCTGATTCAAACGATCCTCAGTAATGCTCCGAGTGCTTGCAGCAGCGGTCAGCTCGGAAAACAACGGCGTACGCATGTCGGATTCTGCGTGAAACTGTTCGATGAACTCAATCTGCCTCTCTACTGCCGATGACAACTCCACGTTGTGAGAATGGATGGCCCAGGTGTTTTGCACGGTTTTCAGAACCGCGGCGCCGGCCATCGCCTGCAACAAAAGTTTCATTACATTCTCGCAGGCGACATTGCGCGTCGTCCCGAATATGCCCATAAGCTCCGCGCATGTGCGCCCGCCTGGATCCAGCGGATTGTCCTTGTGATAGCCGCCCAGGCGGCGAAGGATTTCGCCTTCGACATTCTCTTTCAATTGATTTGTCATCAAATAGGGTGCATCCGGTGTGCCAACTGAGGCAATATCGTCGGGCAGTGATGCCCGCAGGGTATCCCGGATGTCCTGTTGCCGGACGTTGAGCAACTCAGCGAGGCCGGCGTCGGCAATCGGGGATACGCGTTTCCGAACTTCCGCTGCGATTGCCGCCGCGATCCCGCCGTCTGCCAGCGTGCGCAGTGCCTGGCAGAGCTTCGCGGTGCGACGTCTGTGATGCAGCGGATAGGCGTCGATGATTTCTCCGCCGCCGAGGGTGACATCACCGGAGGTGCTCCGGATCACGAACGTATCTCGATAGCGACAAACGCACGGCGCGGCCAGGTGAATTTGCACAATGCCGGCCTGGCCGCCCTCGAGGCGGTCCCGGTCGATGAGATGAATCCGAGCCTGGGCTTCGTAGGTCCCGAGCAGGAAAATGGCTTGTGTCCACACAGACAAGGGCTGACTGGATCGAAAAAGGGCGAGATCGGCGTCAATCATGCCCGTCGGCTTAACCGCCCGGCTAGACACCACCATGCCGCGCCGGAAATCTTCGCGTTTGAGCCCAACAAGGTTTAGCGATGCGCGGTCACCGGCGACGACCTCCGGCACCTCGGACTTGTGACGCTCCAACCGCCGGACTCGCAGCTCTCGTGCGTCGGGCAACAGGTGTACGGTGTCATTCGTTTTGAGTTGTCCTGAGATCACCGACCCTGCAACCACGGTTCCAAAGCCGGGCATGCTGAATATTCTGTCAATGAACATGCGGAACACATCCCCGGCTGTGCGTTTTGCAGACGTCGTGTCGAGTTGCGAAAGGAAGTCTCTCAAATCAGCAATTCCGTCGCCGGATTTTGCCGACACCCGCAAGATGGGGCAGTCATGAAGAAACGTTCCCTTGAATGACTTTCTGATCTCTTCCTCGACCAGCATTAGCATTTCCTCGTCGACCAGGTCGATTTTGGTGAGGGCCACTACCCCGGCCCGGATCCCAAGTATTTCGAGGATTCGCATATGCTCGATGGTCTGCGGCATCATGCCGCTGTCGGCCGCGATGGTCATCATTACGAAATCGATACCGCTGGCGCCGGCAACCATGGTGTTGACGAAGGCGCGATGCCCCGGGACGTCGACGATGCCGATACTTGCGCCATTGACCAGATCGATGTGGGCGAAGCCGAGATTGATGGTGATGCCACGGGATTTTTCTTCCGGATGCGTATCGCAGTCGACACCGGTCAGGGCTTGAATCAGTGATGTCTTGCCGTGGTCAATGTGGCCGGCGGTACCCATGATGAGATGCTTCACGATGCGACCTCTCGTGGGCGTTCAAAGAAATTCCCTAACCACGGATGGCATAGCCTAACCACGGATGAACCTCGAATATTTTTGATCATGGATCGCAGATGTCGCCTGGCAGAGAGGGCAGGAATCGAACCTGCCACTGACGGTGTTATCCGCCAGCTACCGGTTTTGAAGACCAGCCGGACCACCAGATCCATCCTCTCCGAAGGGAAGTTGAGTGTTGGGTGTTCGGTGCTGAAAGTCCTTCACGGATGGGTAGGATCCGGTGTTCGGGCTGCAAGGTCTTAAAGCGGAATAAACGGTGATGCACCGTGTCGATCGCACTGCAGAGACTGCGATCGGACACTCGATAACGCACGCTCGCGCGGACACCGTATCCTTAATCGAAACCGATCTTCCACATGTGTCAAACAACGAGCACGAATACCAAAGATTCTGAGGTGCAACTGAACCGCGCGCTCCGCGGGCGGCTTATGAGTGACAGAAACTTGGCGGTTCGGCGTCCGATTGCCGTCCGTGCTGGAGCGCCGGTAATCCCTTACCGGCACGCGGCGGCGGTGTGATAGATGCGGCTGTGTCTGAACAGCGCCAGGTCACACTGTGGGGCGGCTGCTTGGCGATGACGCGACGGATGGTGAGGCGCTTCAAACTTGATTGTCCAGTAATTTGTTTCTTGCGGCTGGCCTTGGGCAGTCTTAATCGTTCACTTAATCGAAAGACCTCGTCGTGTCGTCGGTTAAGTGAACGATAATGTTATAAGAAGCCCCGGCGAAGCCGGTTAAAGTCATTGTCTCAGCCGGTCAGACTGCGGGGATTCTCGAGCAGCTCCTTGATCCGTGCAAGGAACTTCGCACCGGTAACGCCGTCGTAGGCGCGGTGATCGCCGGAGAGCGTCAGTTTCATACTCTTGCCGATGCGGATGGCGCCGTCTTCGACCGCCAGCGCTTCGCTGACCTTGCCGACCGCCAGAATCCCAGCTTCCGGCGGATTGATCACGGCCGCAAACTCGGTGATGCCGAACATGCCGAGATTGGTGACGGTAAAGGTGCCCTTGCCGGCGCCGACGACTTTGCCGGCCCGGGCCTTGGCGGCCAACTCCCGGGCGTTGACCGCCAGATCGCTCAGCGGCATTTTGTCTGCCTTGAGCAGAACGGGAATCAGCAGCCCTTCCTCGACGCTGACTGCGATACCGATGTTGACGTCGGCCTTGTAGACCTGGACATCACCGTCAAACTGGCTGTTGATATCCGGAAACTCGCAGAGCGCCAGGGACACTGCTTTGAGAACGAAATCATTCACCGAAATCTCATCTAACTGCTTTCTCTCCTCATACACCCCGTAGAGCGTCGTGGAATCCACTTCGATGGTGAGGTAGAAGTGCGGGATATTCTGCTTGCTGTGAACCAGGTTGTTGGCAATGGCCCGGCGCATTCTGGAGAGCTCGACCGTTTTCGCTTCGAGAGCCGGCGGGGCCGTGGGGGCGCCGGCTGCGGCCTCCGCAAAGGCGAGGACATCGGCCTGCTGAATTCGGCCGCCGGGTCCCGTTCCGGAAATGCGACGGAGATCAACCCCGGTTTCCGCGGCGACGCGCCGCGCCGCCGGGCTGGCAAAGAGGCGGTGTGGCATGACTTTGGTCTCAGCGTTTTCGAGCCGGTCGGCGACCGGGGTCGATTTGCGCGCTTTCGACTTCAGATAAGCGTTCACGTCTGTCTCGAGAATCCGGCTGCCCTTGCCGGAGCCGTTAATCTCATTGAGATCGACGCCCTTAGCCCGTGCCAGACGCCGGGCTGCCGGCGTGGCGACGGCAGCAGCGTCCTCAATGACTCTGGTTGCCGTGTCGGTCGGCTCAATGACGGACTTGGGCGGCGTGACAGCAGCTTCGTGCGCGGTAGGGGAGGGCGACTTTTCTGTGATCTCGGAGATATCTTCGTCCGGATCGGCGATGACAGCAATGGTTTCGTTGATCAGTACGACAGTGCCCTCGGGAAAGAGGAGCTTACGCACCGTCCCGTCGGCGGGGGTCTCGACTTCGATAGTTGCCTTGTCGGTTTCGACTTCCAGCAGCGATTGGCCCTGGGTAACGGCTTCTCCTTCTTTAACCAGCCATCGGGCGATGGTACCTTCCTGCAGGCTGGTTTCGGCCTGCGGCATTCTGACTTGGGTGATCATGATTAAGTGATTTATACCCGCGGATGAAGCGGATTGATGCAGATTAATGAGAGCAGGAGGTAAGAAGAGTTTTCCTGGAACGTCAAACTGACCTTCTTTCCTCCTCTTCCGCGTCTATCTGCGTTATCCGCGGGCTCCTCATCCCTAAAACTATTTCCACTTGCGTTTGGCAACTGCGGTGACGGTATCGAGGATTCTGTCATCGGCGATCATGGCTGCCGCTTCAAGTACTTTGGACACGGGCAGCGGGACGTCGAGCGAACTCAGCCGCGCGACGGGGACGTCGAGATAGTCGAAGTATCGCTCCATGAGTTCGCCGGCGATTCGGGAGCCGATGGATTGCCCTGTCGCCGCCTCCTCGACAATGGCAACGGCGCCGGTCTTGCGCAGGGATTCGCCAATGGTCTCATAGTCGATACTCGGTGGGTCCAGGGTCCGCAAATCGATCAGCTCCGCGGAAACGCCTGCGGCCTCAAACTCGGCAATGAGCTTCTCGCATCTTGTGGCAAGCGCGGCGTAGGTGAGGACCGTCACATCATCACCTTCATTGAGGACCCGCGCCGTGCCGAAGGGAATGTAATAATCGAGTTCGCCGACCGGTACGGGAAACGGGGTTGTGTAGAGAGAGTGGTGTTCGAGAATAACGACCGGATCCAGTGACTGCATAGCGGTGTTGAACAGGCCGACATAGTCGAAACTGTTTGCCGGCGCGACGATACGCCATCCCGGAAACAATGCGTACAGCCCGACCGGATCCATCGAGTGCTGGCCGCCGTAGCCGCGGCCCATGGCGGTGTAGGAACGAATCACCAGGGGCAGGTTCGTCGTGTCGCCATACATGTAGCGCGCCTTGCCGATCTGATTGAAAATCTGATCGGCAGCCACCAGCGCGAAATCGGGGAACATGATCTCGATCACCATTCGCATGCCGGTCATCGCGGCGCCGAAACCGAGCCCGGCGAAGCCGGCCTCGGAGATCGGCGTGTTGATCACACGATCCGGATACTTTTGCGGCAGGCCTTTTGTCGCACCGTAAGCGCCGCCTCCGAAATTGGCAATTTCCTCGCCCAGCACCACAACCTGGTCATCCTGCTCGAGCCAGTTGCCGGTAACGGCGGCGATGGCGTCGGAGTAGCGCATGTTCTTGAAGTCGGCGAAATCCTCACGCTCGCTGAAGGTGATCGTGTCAAACTCGTGCCCGTCGCTGCGCAACCCGTCGGTTGCGGACTCCGCAGGCGGCCAGAGTTCCGGGCGGACCTTGCGCGGATCACCGGCGATGGTCAGGCGGTCGACAACGCCGGCGACGGCCGTCTTCGTGATTTCCCGTACGCGCTCGATATCGGCGTCGGTCAACAATTCCGCTTCGATCAGTGCCTTGGGAAACTCGCTGACCGCTTCTTTCGCGAGCCACTCCTCTTCTTCCTCGCGGGTGCGATATCCAAACGCGCTGCCGAGCTTATCACCGGCGTGATGGTAACGGCGGTAGAGACGGATTTCGATCATGCACGGCGGCCCGCCGGCGCGGATGCGATCGGCGGCGTCGGTGACGGCATGATAGATCGCGGGCACATCGGTACCGTACACAATATGCGCATCCATGCCGTAGGAGCTGGCGCGCAGGGAAAGGTCGGCGATGGCGCAGGCA
>CAUZRT010000140.1:0-8799 GCA_963582235.1 Lentisphaeria bacterium | reverse complement strand
AATTTCAATAGTCCTGACCGTGTTCCATTCAAACGCCGGCGACGGCCCGTTCCCAATGCCTTGACCACACAACGGGCAGCCTGGTGCTCTTTGGAAGCAGTCGGTTTGTAGTTCGTTTGCCCGTCGTATGCAATCGGCGGTAAAGTAACGCTCGCACGACGTGCGAGCGTCCTGGTTGCCTGCATCGAAGGGAGTGCCGCATCCTACCGTACGCTACGACTACTTTGCCCGTCCGGCAAACACGTGTGTTTCCCGATGTCTTGATCCTGCCTCGGCGGCGCCCGGCGCGCGTGCAATCTGCGTGGCCACAGCCCGGACAGGAATGTCTACCACGTGAGTTACGTTCCACGTGTCAATCCGTCAGCTGCCGAATCACGTGATGCTACGGATGCCGTCCGACTGTAGAA
The DNA here is from genome assembly GCA_963582235.1 of Lentisphaeria bacterium. Lineage (GTDB taxonomy): Bacteria > Verrucomicrobiota > Lentisphaeria > JABSQK01 > CAJWLW01 > CAUZRT01. The sequence continues at coordinate 8,392 of CAUZRT010000140.1, read as the reverse complement.
TTTCTGTCACTCATAAGCCGCCCGCAAAGCGCGCGGTTTGGCGTTTCGAACACGGGTTGAATGCCGGAAATGTGGGAGTCCGCGTCTCGCGGGCGATCCGAGTTACATCAAGCATCAGGAGTCGCCCGCGTCGGATCCCACATTAGCGCTGTCCGGCAATCCAAAAAACCGGGTCGCAGCGCACCGCGGCGGCCGCTGCTGCGAAATACTGGTTCGCCGTTTGTCAATGTTCCGGGTGGAATTGTAAGAGTTTTTGCCGTTGAACCATCGAAACCACAGCACATGCATCTTTCTCTATGCGGGATTGGTGGCGGTCATGTTCTTTCTCGCATTTTCCGGCGGCGTCGCCGGCATACCGCTGCCGGCCTTTGCCGCCTATGCTGCCGGACATGCCATTCTCTACATCCTTGTGTTTCATATTGTGCCGCAACCGCCAGGCGCCCGGAACGGCCGGGAAGGCCCCCGTGGCGCCGGGCCTCTCTGCCTGTTCGGGACCGGAGGCATCGTGGCTACGGCCCTGATCCTGCGCCTGGCGTTCCTCGCCTATCCACCCTCCGATGACATCAATCGGTATATCTGGGAAGGCCGTATACAGCATCGCGGCATGAATCCGTACACAACCGCGCCGGCCCACAGCGCGTCTGATTTTGCTGGCGACCCAATCTTCGAAGGTATCAATCATAAGAATGTCACCACCGCCTATCCGCCGTTTGCACTGATGTTGTGCCGATTTCTGGCAGGCCTCGCCAAAGATGAAGGTACGACGGGCTTACAGCCGGTGCTGATATTCAAACTTTTTTTCATCCTCTGCGATATTCTGATTGTCCTGATTCTGGCCGCCCTTCTGGCCTCGTGGAAGCGGCCCGCCCATTGGCTCGCACTCTACGCCTGGAACCCGCTGGTTCTGGTGTACGGCGCCGGCGAAGCACATCTGGACATTGTCCAGAACCTTTTTATCGTCGCCGCCTTGGCGGGCATGCGCAAGGGCGGTCGATGGGCATGGGCGATGTATCTGTTCATCGGTTGTGCCGTGCTTACCAAATACTTCGCGATTGTCATGCTTCCCTTTCTTGTCAATCGCGGGAACCGACGATGGCTGCCATTTTTCTTGGTGCCCTTCCTTGCCTTTCTACCGTATCGCGACTCGCACATGCTGGCCGGCTTGTTCACTTTCGTCGTCGAAATGCATTACAATGGGTGTATTCCGCAAGTCCTGCGGCTGCTTCTGCCGCAATCACTTTACGGCCCGGCAATCCTCGGTGTATTCGGCGGCGGCCTGTGGTGGATTTGGTTGCTGAAGCAGGACCGCCCGGAGCCGGGCATGGCCATGGCCTGGATGTGGCTGCTCCTGTGTCTGCCGACGTTCCATCCATGGTATCTGCTGCCGTTAATTCCTTTTCTCTTGTTCACACCGAATCGCGCCTGGCTGCTTCTTTGCGCTCTCGTGGGATTGAATTTCTGGGTTCTTTTTCACCAGTTGCACACGGGGCAATGGCATGAGTTCGCCTGGATCTGGCTGGCCGAGTTCCTCCCGTTCCTGCTGCTGATGATCGTTGATGTTAAGCGGACAGGTTTTCCCTGGCGGCGTAAGTACGCTCGACCGCAATCGTTCGATATCGTTGTTCCGACATTGAACGAAGAATCGACCCTGCCCGCCTCGCTCGATCGTCTGCAGGAGGCAATGGGAAACTTGAGAGATCGCGCGAACAATGCGAAGGACGAGCCGACGCCGAAAGTCACTATCTATATTGTCGACGGCGGCAGCGACGATCGCACCATCGAAATTGCGGAACGCCACGATGTGACAATATTGAAATGCCCGGACCAGGGACGTGGCCTGCAGTTCGCCTCGGGCATCGGCGCCGGCACGGGAGATGTCGTTCTGATGCTGCACGCCGATGCCAACATGGTTCCGCAGACGTTGACCCGACTGCACAACACCTTCACACGGCATCCGGCACTCCAATGGGGCATCCTCGGTCACACTTACACGGAGCCGTCGTTCAAAATGAAGGTGATCGAAATCAGCAATCGCCTTCGTTTCCATCTCGGCGGTGTCGCCTTTGGCGATCAAGGAATTTTCGTGCGGCGTTCTTGCCTGTCCGACGTCGGCGGTATGCCCACCATCCGACTCATGGAAGATGTCGAGATCTCTTTGCGCCTGGCAGCCTGCCCGAGTCGGTTGAATCTGGGCAACTGCCTAAAGGTGTCAACGCGCCGCTGGAAACGGAAAAGGTTTGCGGGTTACACATTGCAGGTACTGCAGCTGGTCACCAACTTTCTGCTCATGCGCCGCCTCGGCGCCGACATTGGCACAGTCACCGATCGCATGTATCAGGTGTACTATCAGAAAATGAAGTCGAATTAAATGACAGTCATCTGCATTTACGCGAAACCGCCGCTGCCGGGGGCCACAAAAAGCCGCCTCGCCGAGTCGATTGGGACCGAGACCGCGGCATTCCTCGCGCGGGCGATGCTCATCGACATCATTGACTGTGTCGCGCAGACCCCCAATGTCAAACGCCAACTATGGCATCCTCCGAACGCGAACGCTGCGGATTTCGCCGATCTGCTGCCCTCAGACTTCGCCTGTCAATGCCAGCAGGGGGAGGACCTCGGGCAGCGGATGAGCCACACATTCGCGCAACTCCTCGAGCAGACGACAATCGACCGCGTTATCATTATCGGCAGCGACTGCATTACCCATTCGGCGTCGACCCTCCAGACAGCGATCGATGCACTTGCCGACGCCGAAATTGTCTTGCAACCCGCCCTCGACGGCGGCTATGTACTCGTCGGTCAACGTCGCTGGCATCCCGAGATGTTCTCGGACATCCCATGGGGAACCGAGCAGGTCATGAGCCGCACCCGCCGCCGCCTAAACAATACCGGCAGTCGCTTTTGCCTGTTGGAAAAGACATTTGATGTCGATCGGGTTGCGGATCTGGATCGCCTCAGAATTTTTCTCGCGAAAAACGAACGGCCGGCGACCGTCCGTTTCCTGGCAAAGTTCGGCTTTTGACACTGAACGGCATGGAATCTGCGCCATTGGCAAGTCGACACCAACGCAGCTTCCGGAAATCCGTAAACGTCTCCCCCCAAATGCCACGCGATGAGAATCCTGCTTATTGACAAGACCAGCGAGTCCCGGCACCGCCTCAAGCGCCTGCTCTGTGAGTTCGGGTATCAAGTGGAAGCGTGTGTGAACGCGCGATCTGCGTTTTGCTCCTATTCCAGTGATCGGCAGCCGATCGTGATTGTAAACGGGCAGGGCCAGAATGGCTTCGGTCCCGAGATCTGCCGGCAATTCCGCAATCTGCCCAATGCCCGTGACGCCGCGCTCCTGGTTCTGCCCCATGAGTATGACGTCGCCGCCCTGCGGGATATCCTCAACGCCGGCGCCGACGATTATCTGCCGGCGCCGGAGGAGCGGCAACTCTTCGAAGCCCGCATCGCCTTCGCGGCCCGGGATGCAAAGCCGACGGCCGCGGACGGGGTGTCCGCCAATCATGGCGATTTTGACAACATGGACATGTGGCGGGCCATGCTTGACGGCATTCCCGACTGTATTTACTTCAAAGATTCCGATGACCGGTTTGTATATATGAACCAGGCCGGCTTGCGCCGCTTCGGCGTCGACTCCATAGGTCATCTCACCGGCACTCGGCCAACGGATGTTCTCTCGGACGACGTCGTGCATCGATACTTTGCCGACGACCCGGAGGTACTCGAATCCGGTAAGATGGCCGCCGACCCACAGATTCGCGACGTCACCCGCAGCGGCGAGGAGCAATGGTTTTCATCGACGAAACTACCGCTTCGTGACACCAGTGGCCACCCGGTCGGAGTGGTCGGAATCATTCGTGACATCACCGTGCGCAAAGCGCACGATGCACAGCAGAGCCATGCCCAGAAAATGGAGGCGATCCGCAGGTTGGCCGGCGGCCTGGCCCATGGATTCAACAACCTGCTCACCATAATTCTTGGCTACGGAAATCTGCTCGACAGTCATCCCGACGACCAGGATTTCGTTCAAAAGGGGGCCCGTGAAATCAAAAAAGCCGCGGTCCGCGCCACCGGATTGACGCGGCAGCTGCTGGCCATCAGCCGCAAGCAGATCTTACAATTCATAGTCGTCGATCTCAACGATGTCCTGATCGGGATCGGCGACCGTATCGAAGACGCAGCCGGCGACGGAACCGAGGTCTATACCCGTCTCGACAGCAATCTCGGCTGTATCAAGGCGGATCCGGATCAACTCGAGCAAGTCATTCTCAACATTACCCAAAACGCCTGCGACGCAATGCCGGGGGACGGGAAGCTGATTATCGAGACGACCAACGTCGACCTCGACGAAAGCTATGCCAGCCGCCACGACACGGTCGCTCCGGGCCGATACGTCATGCTCGCGATCACCGATTCGGGTTCCGGCATGACGGTGTCAACGACAACCCACATCTTTGACCCGTTCTTCACGACCAAAGACACGGGACACGGACTCGGCCTGTCAACCGTATACGGCATCGTCAAGCAGTGCAATGGCTATGTCCTCGTATACAGTGAGGTCGGGCATGGGACAACCTTCAAGGTCTACCTGCCCCGCGTCGACTCTGACGAGCCAGTCGGCACCATCAGCGCCAGCCCCGAATCGACCGCCCGCGGCAGTGAGACCATTCTGGTCGTCGAGGATGAGTTCACCCTCAAGGACCTCGTCTCTCAAATTCTCGAAAACGCCGGCTATTCGATATTGGCCGCCAATGACGGTAAGGAGGCGATGGAACTCGAGCGCCAATACTCCGACACCATTGATCTTCTGCTGACGGATGTCATCATGCCGGGAATAAGCGGACCGAAGCTGGCAGCGGAGTTGTCGCCCATCCGGCCGGATATGAAAGTACTGTACATGTCCGGGTACACGGAGGATTCGATCATTCACAAGGGCGTCATTCCCGAGGGCACCGAGTTTCTGCAAAAGCCGTTTACGCCCGGGTCACTGTCCGGCAAAGTCCGGGCCGTGCTGGATGCGTGAGCATGGAATGTTGGAATCGGGTGGCGGCGATTCCATCATTCCATGCCGCCGTTTCCTCCCACCAACTCCCAATACTTATCGATGGCGTAGCGGTCCGTCATACTGGCGATGTAATCGGCCGTTGCGATCTCGAGCCCCACAGTGGCAATACGTGCCTGCGCTTTTCGACCCAGAGTATCGGGGTGTTCCACGAAATGCTGGTATAAGGCGCACATCCATTTCACGGCCGTCTGATTATCGTCATCAACTGCCGGGTGCCAATAGAATTTCTCGTTCAAGAAGCGGCGCATTTGTTCGCCGTGCAACCGAAAGGCGTCGCTGAATTCAATCAACCGTCGGTCATGATCCATCGCCGCCTGCGGGTCCGAAGCGCCCGCCGCAGCCAGATTAGCCGCACATTGCTCGATGACATCTTCGACGAGCATGTCAATGATCGTGCGTATCATAAACGGAAAATAACACTCATCCCCCGGCGCCAGGTTGCAGGCGGTGATCCGTTGTCGCGCCAACGACCATATGGCAATGTCTTCGAGATCGTCGTCGTGCAGCAGACCCGCACTGATGCCGTCGTCGAGATCGTGACTAAGATAGGTGAGATCATCCGCGACATTGGCCACCTGCCCTTCCAGAATGGATTGCGGCGTGAGCGGCTCGCCGTCCAGCTTTGGCGGCTCTGCACCGCGATGCTTGATCAGGCCGGACCGAACCTCCCAGGTAAGATTAAGGCCGGGGAATCGCGGGTATTTCTGCTCGAGTTCATCCACGACCTTGAGCGCCTGGGAGTTGTGATCGAAGCCCCCATGGTCGGCAAGCAGGTTGTTCAGCGCGCGTTCCCCGCAATGGCCGAACGGCGTATGCCCGAGGTCATGTGCCAGGGCGATGGTCTCGGCAAGGTCCTCGTTCAGTCCCAGGCAGCGTGCCAAGGTACGGGCGATTCCGGACACCTCGATCGTGTGCGTCAAGCGCGTCCGGAAATGGTCGCCCGCGCTATTGACGAATACCTGGGTTTTGTATTCGAGCCGGCGAAAGGCGCGACTATGTATGATCCGGTCGCGATCACGCTGGAATTCCGTTCGCAGCCGATGCGAATCCTCGAGGTGAACACGCCCCCGACTCTGCGATGACCGGCAGGCGTAGCGGGCCAGAGCGCCTTCCTCACGATCCGTCTGGGAAAAATGCGATGACATGGGGAGTGTGGAATGGAAACTGGATGCTGGAAATTGGATACTTGTTGGAGCGTAGCAGCCTGCCCGCCCATGGCGGGGAATTCCGCCTCAGGCGGCAAACTGAAGGCTCGATCCTCGATGTCACATCCCGCCATTGCGAGAGGAATTCCCGCATTTTTTGGAGAAGATGCTGGATCAGGATACTCGATTCAGACATCGTCGATTTGAACGACAATCAACCCAACGTTATTATACATTGCCGTCTTAAACCGTGGCAACAGGTTGACCGCGGTCAACCCCAAGACCTCCTGCTTAAATTCACAGATACGGAAATCATACCCGATTTTCTCATGGCGGGTGTAGCATAGTGGTAATGCTCCAGCTTCCCAAGCTGGCCACGAGGGTTCGATTCCCTTCACCCGCTCCAGTTCGCTTCGCTCATCGAAGCGGGCACAGACAATCATGATTCCCTTGCCCTCCGGTGCGTGGCTCCTCATACCGTCCCGGATGCTGCCCCCCCCTCGGCCCTCCTGCCCCGGTGTAAATATTCACCATTCACCCGAGTTCGCTCCGTCCGCCGACGGACTTTGTCAGGCTGACGTCCTCCGCTATTCACCCGCCTCACTCAGCCCGGGCCCTTGCATCTCACATCTGCAGATCGGAATCAACCGGATCATACCGGCAGTGGGGCACCGTCGGATCGCGGTGGCCGCCGTTGTGGTAGATGCACGCCGGTCCGCAACGGCGAATCGCAGCACCACCTTCATGGTCGTGTCGAACGATTCGGGTAAGTCGCGAACAACGATGACGCCGTCGGGTTGATCAAACGAAAAATACTGGCGCTCGCCGGCAGACTGACCTCCGCCACGGTGCACTCGAGACCGGATATGGTCAGCTCCGTACCCGGCCAGTTCGTGACTATGGAGACAGGAAGTGCGCTCGTCGGCAGTGTAGTCGCCGTGATGCGACCAATCGGCGTGATGATCACCGCGATCTCTCAGGTTCATATCAAAAACCAATAAAGGGCGCATAGCATGCGTCCTGATTCTCGAGCGAATCGACCGCGTTCGGGAATGCGCTCCAATCGTTGAGTGTAATGATAAAGGCCGACCTTCAGGCCGTGCCCCCGGCAGGCCTCGACGAATTCAGCGACTAGGTCCCCACCCACGGCGGACTTCGGCGCCGTGAAATCGGTCAGTTTCGAATCGTACAGGCAGAATCCGTACATGATACTTCGTTGTCAGGAGGGCATAGCGCATGCCCCAGTCGCGAGAGCGACGAATCAGGTCGTCGGTATCAAACCGCTCAGCAGTGAAATCACGAGCCAACTCGGCGTAAGTCTCGACAGGAATCCGCTCCTTGTTCATGCCCCATTCGCCGCGACCGAGCAGGGAGTAGATACCGTAATGGATGATCGTTCCGAAACGTGCAGTTCGGAACCAGCGCTGGCTTTCTGCCGCCATTTTTTTAACGAGTCTCTGCTTGAAATTTCTACCGCCTAACATAAACTACACAGTAGTCTATGCCAGACTCGCGGGTGTAGCTCAGTGGTAGAGCGCCACCTTGCCAAGGTGGCTGTCGACGGTTCGAATCCGTTCACCCGCTCCAATTCGCCCCGCCCGCCCCTTGTCTCGTGTATTACGTTCACATCCTGCCTTGTATAGGTGGTTGACTTGCCGTTTGTCTCGCGATATATTTAGCTTGTGTTGTGGCGGTCTTAAACACCCGACACTCTATATTCATAGGCGCGCCGGCCCAGTGGGCATTCTTTCCCACTGGGCAAGGCATCGGGGAACCCGGCTTCTGTCGGAGACGGTTTAATGTGGGAGGCATCCGGCAATCATCTCATTGTTTCTCAGGAGCACCGAACCCCGCCGAGGCGCGGCGATCATTACAAATTAAAATTTTGTTGGTAGCCGGACAGCCCATTGTAGCACAGGCTGTCAGCCTGTGCTACAATGGACCGACCCGTGCAACCGATGCCTAAACGGACGATCCAAGTTTCTTGGGAGCTCCGGTCACCGCCGAGGTGAGACAGTCTTAGCGAGCGCGGCCTCCCCACATTTCCGGCAATTCAATCCGCACACTGAATATCACAAGGATGGGCACTCTCCTGAACCTCACTGCACCATCACGTGGCTGAACACCAAATACTCCTACTTCAAGGAATTATCCCAATGAATGCACCCAAGGATCA
>CAUZRT010000139.1:0-8803 GCA_963582235.1 Lentisphaeria bacterium | reverse complement strand
AATCGAATACTCAAGAATAGCAACGGTCAGTACGAGTTACAAGCGGCGGGAGACCCCAGATAACCACCCACAATCGGCATCGGCTAGTCAAGTATTCATCAACCCCATGTGCGTTGAGCATTCTGTGCGCTTGGCGGTACCAATCTGTAAGGTTATTACGCATTGGCTGTATACTGATTTATTATTCAAAATTCGATGAACTTGCCATTTTGGTGGAGTAATCGAGGTCTTGCGGTGCCAGTCTGTATGAAATGGTGATTTCAAACCAGGTCCAAAGCGGCAGCCACCGCGCGGTCATGACGACGGTTCGCCTGCGCCAACAGAACTGACGGGGCGGAGGGCCATGGCGGGCACCGATTCACGATTCAAGCATCGGCGTCGCCCCGGCGTATGTGGAGCGATCGGGCTGTTCCAGTACCGCCGCAAAGTCAACGCCCCTCAGTCCCGCCTCGGCCGCGGTCAGGATGTCGATCGCTTCAGGAATTCCTGCCTTCGCTTCGACCGCCCGTACAAGCTGTACATATCGGTGATGTGCGCTAGAGTCTGACTGATATCGCCGCTTGTCAATTGCCTTCTTCTTGTTCATGCTTCAAAGAATAGCATGTACAGTTGGAATTGACAGAAGCGGACCAAATGAAATCCGTACGCTGATCATCTTACATGTGTCGATGAGACCGAGCTGTTTGACCTCGTGGCGCAAGTAACCAGATTGAAGGATTCAAAAGTTCCTCGCCGCAGGCCGGCAATGAGAAACCTCGTTTTTTATACCTCCAGTTTCCATTTCATTGCGCGGCAACACTCCGCTCTATCTGGACAGCTTCAACAGTAGTGTTCGGAGTAGCTGGTGGGGACGATGTCAATGCGGATTGACCCGCCACCGATGACGGCTACATTTCCTCGGCGCTCAAAAATGGGGTAGTACCAATATCGGCGGCGACGACGGAGTTTTTCCGATGGGCTACCGGTGTAGTGCTGCGGGCTTTTTTTTCGGCCGCGAAAGTGGTGCAGCAACTGCCGGCACTATCGGCGTGTCGAGAAACGCGCACCGGAAACACAGGGGTGAATCATGGTCAGGGTGTGCGCGACGTGTGGCAAGGAATTTGACGCACGGGGCAACGCCAAGTATTGCCTGCCATGCAGGGCGATGGCGCGACGCGAACGCCCGGCGCTGGCGACCATTTCCCGCGGGGTATCTGAAGGACTGCCGAAACTGCGATGGCAACGACGGAAGATCAAAGGACCGAAAGCAACGCGGCTGTCGACATTCTCAACGCCTAGAGGCAAGGGTCTCATGAGTTAGTCCTGCAACAAGCGTTTCGCATCCGGTCGCTGGACGGTCAACAGGAATTGGTTGAGTGGCAGGACGTACCGATAGTGGTCGAAACACTATCGGGTAAATAGCGACGGATACAACCATGGCGTAGTCCTTCTCCGCTGCCTTGCGAAACCACTTGACGGCTTCGGTGTCGTCTTGCGGCGCACACACCGCGACCGTTGGCGCACATCAGCCGAGATTGTACTGCGCATCGCCCTCTCCTTGCATTCTCCGCCACTCGCGGTACCCTCCAAAAAGCGACTTCCTATCATCCAACAAATTAAAAAATTGCAATGATCAAATCGAACCTGTTGTTGCTGTCAGATGGGTCTGATATGACGAACAGAGTCTTGGGGGTGTATCTCAAAAATTATTTCTTGATGAGAGAGATCAATTTATTATGACTGAGAAGCAAAAATTAACTGTTCACGATATCTTTAAATTTAAGGGAGTGCGCCAATTAACTGAGGTTCGTACGGACACTGCTGAGGAGGCGAGCGCCTGTGACGCGGCCGGGATTGACATTTTAGTTACCGTTCGAGAAAATGAAAAGGAAGTTCGTGAGGCGGCACCGAATACTTTTTTAAAAATTGCCGTTGGGGTGAATGATCCCAAGGTTGCATGTGAGAGAGATGCCATATCGGAAGCTTTTGATGCTATGGAGAAGGGTGCCGATGCAATTTATACTGGAATGAGTTGCAAGGTTGTTGCGGCGATGGCCAGAGAGATGATTCCAGTTGTAGGCCATGTTGGTTTTATTCCATACTGCAGTACCTGGGTGGGTGGTTTCAAGGCGGTTGGAAAAAATGCAGATGATGCACTTCGAGTTTATAAAGAGACATTGGAGTATGAAGACGCCGGTGCGATAGGAGTAGAAATGGAAATTGTTCCCCACCGTGTAGCAGCTGAGATTTCGAAGCGTGTAAAAATATGTGTGATCTCCATGGGTAGCGGTGATGGTTGCGATGCTCAGTATCTATTTTCTACAGATATCATAGGAACGAACAGAGGGCATATACCACGACACGCAAAAGTGTATGCTGATTTGAAAACAGAGCTTGATCGTATCCAAAAAATGAGAATTGATGCTTATACTGCTTTTAGTAATGATGTGAGTAGCGGGGCATATCCTGAATCCAAACACATCATCAATATAAAGGAAGAGGAGTATGAATCATTTATGCGTGGGCTTGATCGATAAAATCATCAAGTAGGACGATTAACCTCATTCATTGTTATTTGGCCATTATTGCATTACTTTTCCTTACTTCTTATGATGCGGAGCTCAGCACCGATCGGTGAGGTGGAACCCGTGCAAGTCGTCCTCGGCTGCCGTCTTGATTGCGTCGAGGACATCGGGCGGCAAATCCCGGAGGAGCGCGTCGACGGCATCGGCCACGGATGCCGAGCAGTTGGTCGCGGTGTTGATCATTTTGATTCGACGGCCTGTTTCCGTTTCTGAATCCGCTCAAGGGCGTCGACAGCAGCTTTTCGGACGTACTTGTTCTCGTCCTTGAGCACTTCCGCCAACGCCGGTATGGCTGCCTTGGCATCCGGGCCGATACCCCCAAGGGCCGCGGCAGCGTGGTTTGGGACAAACAAGCTCTTGCCCTTGAGCACGTCGATCAAGGACGGCACGGCTGCCTTGTCGTCCGGGCCGATACCCCCGGCAAAAGCAGCCTTGGCCCGGACGTTCTCGTCCTTGAGCGCTTCGATCAAGGCCGGCACCGCCGCCTTCGCCCCCGGGCCGATTGCCCCAAGGGCCACAGCAGCCCTATCGCGGACGTTCTCGTTCTCGTCCTTGAGTGCTTCGATCAACGCGGGTACGGCTGCCTTGGCGTCCTGGCCGATACCCCCAAGGGCCTGGGCAGCGCGGCGACGGATTTCCCTGTCCGCGTCCGTGAGCGCTTCGATCAACGCCGGCAGGGCCTCCGGGCCGATTCTCCCAAGGGCCACAGCAGCGCTCCATCGGACAGACGGGCTCTTGTCTGTGAGCGCTTCGATTAAGGCCGGCACCGCCGCCGCCGCCTCCGGGCCGATTCTCCCAAGGGCCACGGCAGTGCTCCATCGGACAGGCGGGCTCTTATCTGTGAGCGCTTCGATTAAGGCCGGCACCACCGCCTTCGCCCCCGGGCCGATTCTCCCAAGGGCCACGGCAGCGCGGCGACGGATTTCCCTGTCCGCGTCCGTGAGCGCTCCGATCAACGCCGGGACGGCCGCCTTGGCCTCCGGGCCGATCCCTCCAAGGGCCTGGGCAGCGTTGCGTCGGACGGGATAGTCCGCGTCCGTGAGCGCTCCGATCAAGGATGATACGCGATCTGATTCCGCAGCCGATGTGCACATACTGGCCATAGCCACCAAGAACAGTGTGAACACGGTCGTCATCTTCATGGGGTTACCCTCCTCTCGTGTCTGCCCAATATTCTGGGTTATTTCATTTTCCAGCGCTCACGTGCTGTTCGTTCTGATACCCGATCATCCAATATCGACTGGCAGACCATAATGGTCAATGATCGAATTCAGTCGGATCCAGAATTTGCGCTGATCGGCCGATTCGACGATAAGAAGGATGCCGGTATATTTGAACTTGATGCACTGACCAAGCAACGGACGCAATGTTCAGGAGCAGTATGACGTACGTCCACTGTTTCGAGTGCCCCGCCCTCCGCCTCCTCCACCGCTCGAATGCAGACCGGGGTAAGCCGCCGCCAACCTTCACAGAGTTCTTCAGGAAGGCGATGACGCTGTCCTGATCCTTCTGTGTGAGAGATAGGAACGGGGAGTAATCGTAGGTAACCCCTTCATCGTCCCGCATAGCCTTGCGCAGGGACTTCGGGTCATTGCCCTTGCCGACTTTTCGTCCAGCTTCTTGAGAACCTCTGGATTCACCTGCCGCCGCAGCTCGGCTATTTCCTTGTCGGTGGTGCTTTCTTCCGGGTCCTCGGCGGCCGGGGTATTCTTCCGTTTAGCGGGCTTCGGCTTTTTGGAGAGTTTCTTCTCCGCCTTCGGTTTCGCGGCAACGGGTTGTGTGGTGCAGCGGTGGGAGTGGGGGTTGCTGCGGGTGCGGCAGAAGCGGCAACGGCAGGTGCGGGGGAAGCGCAGGGGGGCTTACTTCTGCTGGCGGGCCTTCTGCAACAGGCCCAGCTTGATCTGCCGCACGATCCGCTCCGCCCACTGCCTATCACTCTCGCCAGAAATCTGCTGCATGTCTTGCATTATCACCGGGTTTCCGCGAAAGGAACTGCTCGACGGTTTCAGCGAATCCTTCGGGGACTTGCGCTTCACCTTCCTGACGCAGCGGTCGAAATTCTTGGGTGCCTTGGCCCTCCTGTGCTTCTATCTCACCTTGAATCCCTGTGGTGCGTTGGGGTCCTCGTTGCCGATCTCCAGCCCCAACTCCTTGACTCTCTTCAAAAAGGCGGAAAGTTTTTCGGGCTTCGGCTCTGGTTTTTTCGCCGAAAACTTCTCCTCGCCCTTGATAGACTTCTGGTTCTGTGCCATAGAAATCACCTACCTTTTTTGTGTTTTGGCCAATGCTCCGGTTTCATCGAATATGGCACATCGCACGCCGCCATAAACCGGAATAACCGTCTTAAAATTGAATATCATTAAGACGGCCAACGACCAAGATCACCGGGCAGCTTTTTTATTGCCGGCGAATTTCCGCCGCGTTTTTTCGCCGGTTCAAGGCCCCCACTTACAGTAAATTAACAGTAAAACCGTCAGTAATAACAGTAAATATTAGGTAATCTTAGGTAGTAGTGTAAATCGCAGGAACCCGCGTCATATAAGGCTTTAAGGTGGAGCCAGCGGCCGGACTCGAACCGGCGACCTGCGCATTACAAATGCGCTATCTTCCTTTGCAACAACAATAGTTTATAATTGACATGGTGTAAATTTAGTGTAAATGTATGCTCGTTTTTGACGGAATTGGCGACAACACCGGATGCTCCGCGACAATGGCGGACATAGAATAACACTGAATCGGGAGGGCGTCACCATGGCCAAGAAACTTTCAACCGGCAAGGCGGGCGGCGGCTACATCTTCAAACTCGGCAAGACGTACTATCTCGAAGTGATGGTAAACCGGCGTCGCAAGAAAGTATCGCTTCGGACGGACAAAGAGAAGGTAGCGCTTGATCGGGCACAAGAATACCTTGAACCCATCCGGGCCAAAAGCCGGGAAGAAATGGCGGTTCACATTGCCACGGCGCGAAAGCTGGCGACAGCCGGCAAGATTGAAATTGCGGATGTGTGGGACGCATACGAAGGAAGCCGCAACCGCCCGCAGAGCGGCATGCGAACGTTGGCCGACTACGCTCGTATGTGGAAACAGTTTTCGGATTGGTTGGCGGTCGACTATCCCGGTATCGCTCACCTGGCCGCCATCAATGACGACATCGCGGAATCATACGCAACACACCTGAAGGCCGAACGCGGGTTGTCACCGGCTACCTTCAACAAGCATCGCGATACGTTGCTACGCATCACTGACACGCTATTACGACGGGCCGGCGTCGGGGCCAATCCCTGGCGGGACATAGCGACTGAATCGCTTGATACCGTGACGAAGAAAGAACTGTCCGCAGATGGCGTTACGAAACTATTCAAGAAAGTTGACGCTCCCGACGATCCGAAATTCAAGCTTTCGAATCGGCATGAGTGGCAAGTGATATTCCGGGCCGGGGCTTTTGCCGGGCTGCGTTTGGCGGACTGCGTGTTGATGACGTGGGATTGCATCAACCTCGACACCGATCAATTGTCATTCGTCCCGCTCAAAACCGCACGGATGAAAAAGCGGGTAAATCTCCCGATCCACCCCGAACTGCGGGCGCAACTTGAAACGGCGTTGACGTGGCGTGAGGACGACAACGAATACGTGTGTCCGAATCTGGCACGGCGTTACGGTTACAATCCGAGCGGCATCTGCCACGATGAAATCAAGGTATTCGAGAAAGCGGGTTTCACGGTCCGGGAGGACAACGGACGGGAAAATCTAACCAACGTAATCGGCTTTCACTCGCTTCGGCACTCATTCGTCAGCTTCTGTGCCAATGCCGGTGTACCGCTCGCGGTCGTCCAGGCGCTTGTCGGCCACGGATCGCCAGCAATGACTCGACATTACACGCACATCGGCAAAGAGGCCGCAGCCGAAGCCGTCAACGCAATCCCGTCAATGAACGGGACCGATAAGAAAGAGTTGACGGACGGCCATGAATTAACCGATCGTGATAAGCTGGACAAGATCCGGGAGATCGTGACAGCTGCCAATGGGCTGACGAAACGGGACCGGGAAATCTTATCGGTTTTGAACGGACTGGCGGAGACTTCCGACTGAAAGAAGTTTGCCAATTTGCCAATCGCGAAGGGCGTACATATGTTAATCTATGCTGACTCGGGTAGCGTGCTGTGGCTGCCGCTGAACGTTCACCGTTCTGGTTTGCCGATAGCGCCCACCCCGGATTGATAGACAACTGATTTTCGACCTTAACCAACAGGTCCGTGTGACCCGGTTTTTACACCGGGGTGCACGGACCTTTTTTGTTGACAAAATTTCAATGGAGGGAACAACAATGAGACTGAAACATGTCCGTGTCCTCGCAGATCTGACACAGATGCAGCTGCAGTACCTCACCGGCGTTCAGCAGTGCCGGATCAGCGGTGCGGAGAATGCCACAGTTCGATTGCGAGAGTGGGAGAAACGGGAGATTGAAAAGGTGCTTCGCAGAAAGGTCGAATGGGAGCTGACCGAACGGGGTGTCAGGGGACGAAAGCAGGGGAGGAAAGAATCCAGACAGAGGAAGGGATCCGCATTGACAAGCTGCAGCATTGAGACACGGAAATAACCGACATTGTCCAGGCATGACCGAAAAAATTCAATCAGCTGCATAAGTGAACTGACTCTAACTGCTATAATATTACCAGGGGGTATGCGTGCGACCAATTACATCTTCGGCTCCGGCGGCCAACACCGTACACTCCCGTCAACAAGGAATGCAATACGGAATTGAATAGGAGGCAGATCATGAACCAAATCGTCCTGGAAACGCTGCGGAACACAGCCGAGGGTTTCGTAAAATCCGGCATGATGAAATCGGAACACCTCGACCGCATGGTGAAGATTTTGGAAAACCGTACCGAAGACAAACGGCCGTACTTGACAATCCGGCAGACAGCTGAATTCTTACAGCTGAACGAGCGGACCATCCGACGCTGGATCGATGAAGGGCTGTTGCCCGCCGTCCGGATTGCCGGAACGGTGCGAATCGATCCTGCGGACATTGCCGAGCTGCCGAAAGAAAAATCCCGCCAACGTCAGCGGAAACCTGCGTCCGAACCCGTTCGCCGCCGCTGATCAAGCAGCTGAAAAACTTGAAATAGCCCACTCGGCCTTAACCACCACAGGTCATGCACCCGGAGCAGTCGTAACGGGCTGTACGCTTGTGGTTTTTTTGTCGCCTGGAACCACAGCGGTGACGGAACAAGGCGGGAGGACAAACGCAATAAATAAAGGCGTCTACGGGCCATTCCTCTCTTAAGATAATTTCCACTTGTGCGAGTGGACGAAAACGACTCTTAGACGCCTTTCATGGGAAAGGAATTTGACACAATGCGTGGAGTAGGAATAGACAGAAACGGAGAAATTTCAAGACCTGGAATCAGCGACGATTTTCTCAAACAAAATGGGATACGCTACGTTTCGAAAACAGAGGCCAAGAACTTGTGCTTGAAATCCGCTGCGGGACTCTGGATTCCATTTTATGATCCGGATGGAAAGCCAATAAAAGATGATGGTAGCGAATTTGGATCGTTACGTTTGAAAGTTGCGGACGATGGACACAGGTACCACCAACGAAGAGGGACTGCTTTACATGCATATGTACCCCGAAACCTTGGGACATTAAGCAACGATTTTCTGATAGTGGTGGAAGGTACTTTCAAAGCGTTGTCGTTGGCTGAGGCGGAATCTCCGGCGATCGGGATCAACGGCTTTAACGGTTTCGCTTCGGAGGGCAGACTTGTAGAAGAAATCGGCGAGGTTTTGCGTCGGCGTGAGCCGAAGTCGGTTTATTTCGTCGGGGACAACGACACTCATTTCAATTGGCATTTCTACGATGCGGCACTGAGATTCAGGTCGGTGTTGCCAGAGGACGCAGACTTGCACTTGGTTCAAGTCCCGCTTGATCAACCGAAAGGAGTTGACGATTGCCGCGACAAAATGGGTGACATCGAATTTAAGCCTTGGTGGAATGACCAGTTGAGCGACGCATCACGCATACCGAACAGTTGTAGCCGTGAAAGGTTTATTTTGGCGAAAATCAAACCCGCTCTAAAAAGGATCAACACGCTGCCCGACGACGGGAGGAAAAAGGCGGTGTCGAACCTCGGTGACATAGCGCGCCGTCTGTCGAGCAAATCCGACTGGTCCGAACATTTCGAGAAATTCAAGGGCATAGTCGGCACCAGCTCGCTAACGAAAGAGGAGCG
>CAUZRT010000138.1:0-8850 GCA_963582235.1 Lentisphaeria bacterium | reverse complement strand
GCCTTGACCTCCTGAAACAGCGTCAGCCCGCGGTCCAGCGTGCGGCCGAAACTCTCCTCTTCGGCACGGATGATGCGGGCGACTTTTTCCTGGTTCTCGACCATGGACGGAAAAACCGAACTGAGCCCGTCGGCGACAACGGCGACCAGACGGCACATGAACGGCTCGGTCAAATCCAGCGACCGGCCGTAGCGCACCGCCCGCCGCAGAATGCGCCGCAGGACGTAACCACGGCCGACATTTTCAGGGTAGATACCGTCGCTGATCGCCGCGGTCAGACAGCGCACATGGTCGGCAATGACGCGGAAAGCGACATCCGCCTGGACCTGCGCCCGGTATGCGTCTTTGTCCTGCCACTGGCTGTCCGGCTCAAACTGCACGCCGGGCAGGGTGCCGCAGTATTTGTAGCCACTCAGATCGCTGACGGCATCGAACAGAGGTTCGAAAATATCCGTATCGTAATTCGAGACGATGCGGCTGAAATCGGTGAGATTGTCGGTACACTGCATCACCGCGGCGACGCGTTCGAAGCCCATTCCCGTGTCAACGTGTTTGGCCGGCAACTCCTCGAAGCCGCCGGCCGGCGTGGCATTGTTCTGGATGAATACAAGGTTCCAGATCTCGATGCAGCGGTGGTCGCCCTCGTTGACCAGACGGCCGCCCGTGTCGCCTGCCGGTGTCAAATCAATGTGGACTTCGGAACACGGTCCGCACGGCCCCGTATCACCCATCATCCAGAAATTATCGCTCTTGCCGAAGTACTGAACGTGCTGCTCCGGATCGAGTCCCGCCGATTTACAGACGTCCGCCCAAATTGCCCTGGCCTCGGCATCTTCGACGCCCGGCTCGCCGTGTTCCGGCCGGTATACGGTCATATACAGGCGCTCCTTCGGCAAGCCCCAGACGCCGGTGAGCAGTTCCCACGCCCACTCGATCGCCTCGCGCTTGAAATAGTCGCCGAAGGACCAGTTGCCCAGCATCTCGAAAAACGTATGGTGATAGGTGTCCTGGCCGACATCTTCGAGGTCGTTGTGCTTGCCGCCTGCACGAATGCACTTCTGCGTGTTGGCAGCGCGGCCGGGACTGAACGGCAGCGGCTGTTCGCCGAGAAAGAACGGCACAAACTGATTCATGCCTGCATTGATGAAGAACGGCAAGTTGGGATCGTCGGGCAGCAGCGATGATGACGGAACAACCGTGTGGTACCGCTCCTTGAAGAAATCTATGAACGATTGTCGTATTTGCGTGCCGGTCATTTCTGCTCCGGATCTGTGGCTTAGTGCCTGAACGAAACCCTGCGCTTTCCAAATTCGCTGCGGCGGGGTTGTTCGGTCAGCCACGACTTTGCGTCAAATCCCAAGGGAAGTTCCCTTGCGGAAGCCCGCTTCCCGCATGAGCGGGATCGGCGCCATGCGAGGTGCGATAGGTTCGTCACAGAAAGTGGAGAATCGATAATATATATCAAACAGGAAAAAAACAACGCGGCGAATTGTAACCCTGTTCAGCCTTCGTGCGTCACGTTGCCATCTTGGACGCGATAGAGTCCGGCGCCCTGCATTTCGGCCGCGGTCCGGGAGTCCGTGCAGACGAAGAACACTTGGGCAGCCGCATTGATTCGAGCAAAGAATCGGCGACGATTCGCTGTATCGAGTTCGCCGATGACGTCGTCGATCAGCAACGTAACACTATCCTCGCCCTTGTGATCGCGGGCCAGATCCGACGTTGCGAGTTTGAGCAGAAGCGCAGCCATCCGGCACTGGCCTTCGGAGCCGTAGGTCTGGAGCGCTTTGCCATGGAGGAAAAAGCCGTAGTCATCCCGGTGCGGACCGCTGTGTGTGAAACAGCGTTGCGCATCCCGCTCGAGGCCGTCCTGCAATGCCTTGTAAAGCGTTGCTTCGTAGTCTGGGGGATCCGCCTCATCCAGCGACTGCATGGCCGACGGCTGATAGCGGACCTCGATTGAGTCGACGTCCGCCAGCAGCTCCGTCGATACCATTGCCAAGCGCTCTTCAAGCTCGCTGAAGAAATCCCGCCGCTGCCTGGTAATAGTCGCACCTTTAGCGGCCATCACAGTATCGAAGGCGCGGACCGCACCGGTGTCGAGCCGTTTAGCGCGCAACAAGGCATTGCGCGACTTCAAGGCCGAGTGATAGTCCTGAAGAGCCGGGAGGTAGCCGGCGTAGAGCTGGGTCAACGTTATGTTCAGGAAGCGGCGCCGTTCGCCTGCCGATCCTTTGATCAGTAGGATATCCTCGGGTACGAAGGCAACGCAAATCAGGTTACCGATGAACTCGCTAGCCTTGGCAACTGTCCGGCCGCGAACGCGAAGGTGGCGGGCGGTGTCATATTGGACAGCTATCGGATAGCTGCCGGTACCGTCGCTGATCACGGCCCGTATGAGGAAAGAGCTTTTCTCCCAGCGGTAGAGATCGCGAACCTGGCGCGAGCGGAAGGAGCGGAGGATCGAAAGAAAGTATATGGATTCGAGGAGGTTTGTTTTGCCGTGGCCATTGTCACCGACTAGGACGGTGATGCCGGGCTGGAAAAACAAATCCAAGTGTTCGTAATTTCTGTAATTACGGAGAGTCAGGCTCTTGAGAATGCCCATCAAGCCGGAAATGGTGTCGGAACAAAATGCGTGCCGTGCATTGTCTTGTTTCTCTGAAGCTTTCGACCTAAGCTTCTGTCCCAGGCTTTTGTCGAATCGCGGACCGGAGATTGGCTCAACAAACGCCTACGTGTTTTCGCGGACTCCGTAAGTAATAAGCGCGTAATTAGTGTCTGCTGAACGAAAACCCCTCAGTTTTTCGTTCAGACACTAATTACGCATTGGCATGATGACATACAGGAATCCCTCGTCGCCGAGCAGCGCAATGGGCTTGAATTCGTCATTGAAGCGCATGGTCAGTTCGTCACACTCGAGGTTCCTGAGCGGTTCCCTGAGAAAGCCGGGATTTAAGGCGATGGTCAACGGATCGCCTTGGTAGGAGACCTCGACGGGCTCACTGGCCTCACCGACATCCGACGAGCTGGCACTCAACTTCAGCGAGTCCTTGCTGAGATCAAATTTGATGGAAGCGCCGCTGTCCGTCACGACAACGGAAACGCGGTTCAATACTTCGGAAAATGCCTCGCGCGGTATAATCACAGAGTTCTTGAACGATCCGGGAATGACTTGCCGATAGTTCGGGTATTTACCCTCGACAAGCTTGGACGAAATCTCCGAGTTGCTGACCGTGAACGATGCACGGGATTCCGACAGGCGTATCTCGACTCGTCCTTCCTCTTCAAGAAGTTTCTGCAACTCAGTGACGACTTTGATGGGCAGAATGACGTCACCGTCCATGGACTGATCGATCCCGTCGATCACCTTTTCGACAACGGCCAGGCGGCGGCCATCCGTAGCCACGGAGGTAAAATTTCCCTCGTTAATACTGAGAAGAATGCCGTTGAGCACGTAGCGGGTCCGATCCATGCTTACGGCATAGGCGATCTTTTTCAATGTCTTGCCGAAATCAACGGCCGCCAGTTCCAGTCTGCGATCCTCCTGAAACCCGGTTTCTCGAGGAAACTCCGATGCCTCGATCCCCATCACGCGAAAAACGGCGCGGCCGCAGGATATCGTTGTGGTTAGTGATTTGTCGGTCTCAAGTGTCACATCCCCTTTCGTCAAAGTGCCGACAATCTGACCGAATTTGCGGGCCGGAAGGGTGGTTTCGCCTTCCGTTTCGACATTAGCTTCAATGGAAGTGGAAATGCTGACTTCGAGATCCGTTGTCGAAAGTGTCAGGAGATTGTCTTTGGCGGAGAGAAGGACGTTGCTGAGTACCGGGATAGTCGATCGCGGATTAACAACATTTAAAACCTTCCGCAAACCATCCATGAGACTCACAGCGGGAACTGTTAATTTCATCAGTCGCTCGTTCCTCAAAAATTGGCGTTTCGCATGTTTGCAATTAGATTTTCCAAACGGACGTAACAGCGGTTTGGAAAATCTAAATGTAGTGACCTTTTCACCATTTTCCACTTTCACCCAGACTTCGGCGAGGAATTTTATTGATCCGTTGAATTGTTTTTTTCTCGATAGAATAATATTAGATAATTAAATAAGAAAATACTATATTAGTATTAGACCGTGTTGATATGTTATCAGATGTTATAACTACTTGAAATTTAGTAATTTTATGGATCATAATTGCTGTCAGTTGATATGATAACAAACGATGGGATAACCTGTTAAAAACATCTATTGAGAGGTTATTGACGGGGTATTGATAGGGAGTCAACAACCTTGATAACAGGATTTCAACAGTGATTGCAGTCATCCGATAATTGACCTATAATAGACGATATATTGGGAGAATCGAGTGTGGCCGTAGATTCAGATTTTGTCATTGACCTTTTAGTCAACGTCGGAGTGTTACGCGCTGAGCAGGCGGACGAAGCACGCCAGCGGTTGCAGGAATCCGACAACGGCATTTTCGTCTGCCTGGAACATCTGGGATTCGTGACGGAGGAAGAAGCCCTCGCCGTTCTCGCATCCGAGTACGGCATGGAAACTTTCGACTTGAACGATTACCACATTCCCGAAGATGTGGTTCTGAGCATCACGTCGGAAATCGCACGCCGGTACAAGTGTGTGCCGATAATGAAGTATGACAATTCGATCACAGTTGCGATTGCCGATCCGACCGACATCGAAACCCTCGACTCCCTCCGTTACATTCTAAAGACCGACATCGAAGGTGTCGTCTGCAAGGAAGCCGATATAAACAAAGCGCTGGCATCCTACTTCGGCTCGACCGAAGAAAGCGTCGATTCCTTCATTGCCGACGTTACCTCCGGCGAAATCGACGTCACCGGTCTGGTACCGGAGGTGAGCACCCTTGATCGCATCGATGAAGACGAGGCCGATGCACCGATCATTCGGCTTGTCTCCTTGATTTTGATCGAAGCCTATCGCACTCGCGCCAGCGATATTCATCTCGAGCCGTTGGAAAAACGCTTCCGTGTGCGCTACCGCATTGACGGTGTGTTGATCGAAGTCGAGAATCCACCGAAGTATCTTCAAAACAATATTCTCAGCCGTGTCAAAATCATGGCCCGGCTTGATATATCCGAGAAACGCGTGCCTCAGGACGGCCGCATCATGTTTGAGATGCCGGGCAAGACGATCGATTTGCGCGTTTCCTCGCTACCGACGGTGCACGGCGAGTCCATTGTCATGCGGATCCTCGATAAGAGCAGCATCCAGCTGGGCATTCCGGAGCTCGGTTTCTATGACGATGATCAAAAGTTAATCGAACGGATCATCGGACTGCCGGACGGCATCTTTCTGGTCACCGGTCCGACCGGTTCCGGCAAGACCACATCGCTGTATGCTTTCCTCAATTCCATCAACACACCGAATCGGAAGATCATCACCGCCGAGGATCCGGTGGAGTACGAACTTTCCGGTATCAATCAAGTCCAGTGCGATGCAAGCATTGACATGACCTTTTCGCGGGCGCTGCGTGCCATGCTGCGACAGGCGCCTAATGTGATCATGGTCGGTGAGATTCGTGACATCGAAACAGGGGAAATCGCCATTAACGCTGCCTTGACGGGTCACCTGGTGTTCAGTACGCTGCACACCAACGACGCGCCGACGGCCATCACGCGGTTACTGGACATGGGCGTCAAGCCGTTCCTCGTGGCTTCAGCCGTGCGTGCCGTCATGGCTCAACGTCTCGTCCGCCGGGTGTGCAAAAACTGCGCCGAGGACATCCAGGCCACCGAGACGGAACTGCGCTTGCTCGAATTGCCCGATGGACACTTCGAAGGCGCATCGCTGAAGAAAGGCAAAGGCTGCATGGAGTGCCAGTACGGTTATAAGGGCCGCATGGGTATTTATGAGATCTTCATGGTGGAAGAATCCATTGTTCAGCTTATTTTTCAGGCCGTCTCCGTGGATGTAATCCGGAGCCGAGCCCGAGAACTGGGGATGCGCACTCTGCGCGACGATGGGGTGCGCAAGATCACTTCCGGGACAACGACGCTGGAAGAGATCATCCGCATTACCAAGGCAGAGGGGGAAGAATAGGCAATGGAATACGAACTCAACTCTACGAACAATGCGATCGCCCACATGCTTCTGGATGCTGGCTTGGCCACCGAAGACCAGCTACTGGAGATATACGAGGAACAGCAGCGGACCGGTGTCTCCTTTCAGGACGGTCTCTACAATTTCGGCATCATTCACGAGGATGAGCTGCTGCAAATGATCGCCGACAACCTGGGTACGGAGTACATCGATCTGAAGGCGATCGATCCCAGTCCGGATTTAATTCAGACCATATCGTCCAATGTTGTCCGCATGTACAACATTCTGCCGGTGCGCGAGGAGGACGGCGTCGTCTATGTCGCGGCGCTGGAACCCATGAATTTTCAGATGCAGGATGAACTCCCGTACGTAATCGGTAAGCAGGTCATTGTCACCGTTGCCAAGCCGGAATTGATCCAGCAGGCGATCGAACATTTTTACCCTGATACGATCACGGAGTCCATGACCGATGTGATCGCGGAAATGGATAAGGTCGAGGAGCTTGACGAAGGCTTAGAAGATCAGGAATCCCTGGAAGAACAGGCGAACAGCACGCCCATTGTGCGTTTCGTAAACGTGGTTCTCTATCAGGCCGTCAAGGACGAATCCAGCGACATCCATTTCGAACCGTTCGGCGATGAGTTCAAGATCCGCTACCGGATTGACGGCACCCTTTACGAAATGACGCCGCCGCCGAAACATCTCGCGGTGCCGGTGATCAGCCGCGTCAAGGTCATTAGCGGTCTCAATATTGCCGAGCGGCGGATGCCGCAGGACGGACGTATCGAGCTTCGCATTGCCGGGCGCCGCATCGATCTGCGGGTGTCGACGCTGCCCACGCAATACGGCGAGAGCGTCGTGCTCCGCGTTCTCGACAAGAGCATTGTCAACCTCGACCTCGCCGGTCTCGGCATGCCGAACGACATCCTCGATAATCTCCGCGAACTGATCGCCAAACCGAACGGCATCATTCTTGTGACCGGCCCGACCGGCTGCGGCAAGACGACAACCCTGTACTCCTGCCTGAAAGAGATAAACAGAATCGAAGACAAACTGTTGACGGCGGAGGACCCGGTCGAGTACAATATCGAGGGTCTCATGCAGGTTCCCATCAATGAGGCCCAGGGTATGACCTTTGCCAGGGCTCTAAAGGCCTTTCTACGACAGGATCCGGACCGCATCATGCTCGGCGAAATCCGCGACCTCGAGACGGCAACAATGTCCATCCAGGCATCGCTGACCGGCCATCTCGTGTTGAGCACGCTCCATACAAATGACGCCCCGGGTGCGGTCACGCGGTTAACCGACATGGGTGTTGAGCCGTTTCTGATTACTTCCTCTCTCGAGGGTGTACTGGCCCAGCGACTGGTGCGCCGAATTTGCGCCAGCTGCAAAACGGCCTACGAACCGACGGAGACCGAGCTGAAGGCGATGTCTCTGACCAGCGACGACGTCGGTGACGTTCAGTTCCATCACGGAAAAGGCTGCCAGTATTGTAACAATACTGGCTATAAAGGTCGCGTCGGCATTTTCGAGCTGTTTCAATTGTCTCCGGCAGTCCGGGACCTCGTCAACCAAAAGGAACCGGCATCCGTCTTGTCCGCCACGGCCAAGGCAGAGGGGATGCGGTCTTTGCGGGAAGACGGTATCAAGGCTGTTATGGATGGAACTTCCACGGTCGAAGAAGTTCTGAAGTACACTTGATTCAGTGGTTCAAGACTTGGCTTCGAGGATTTCCGATTTTCATCGGTCAACAGTTTTTTGGGAGGGCATGACGAATGTCAGTTGAGATGAACGATTTGTTGCAGTTAACCATTGATGAAGGCGCCAGTGATCTTCATCTTGCCGTGAACGCGCCGCCGACATTGCGTTTGCGCGGTAATCTCGTTCATCTTGAGTCCGATCATCTCACTCCGGACGACACTGAACGCCTGATGAAGGCCATAACATCGGAGGGTAATCAGCAGCGTTTGCGTGAGGAAGGCGGTGTCGACTTCGGTTTTGCCTTTGGCGAACAGGCCCGTTTTCGTGTGAGCTGTTTCAAACAGAAGGGCAACGTTGGAATCGTTCTGCGGGTCATACCCAACGATCTGATGAGCCTCGAGCAGATCGGTCTGCCGCCGGCTGTCAAGGATCTGCTGTTCCGGCCGCGCGGCATGGTCCTGGTAACCGGGCCGACGGGAAGCGGCAAGTCAACCACGCTGGCGTCGATGATCAACATCATCAACCAGGAGCGTGAGTGCCACATCATTACCATCGAAGACCCGATCGAGTTCTACCACAACCACAAGAACAGCGTGATCACGCAGCGGGAGCTCGGGGTCGACGTCGCCTCCTTTTCGGAAGCCCTGATGCGCGGGCTGCGGCAGGACCCCGATGTCATTCTGGTCGGCGAGATGCGTGACCTCGATACCATTCGCGCCGCGGTCACCGCGGCGGAGACGGGGCATCTGGTTTTCGGTACGCTGCACACCACCGGCGCCGCTCAGACCGTCGATCGGATCGTCGATGCGTTTCCGGCGGATCAGCAAGAGCAGATACGAACGCAGTTGGCCAGCTCGTTGATCGCCGTCATCTCACAGGTGTTGATGCCGCGCGTTGACAAACCCGGTCGCGTCGCCGGCTTCGAAGTGATGATCTGTACGCCGTCGATCAAGGCCCTGATCCGCGACAACAAGACGTTTCGCATTACCTCCGACATCCAGACCGGTGCCAAGTTCGGGATGAACACCCTGGATTCGCACCTGGTTTCCCTGTATCAGAAGGAG
>CAUZRT010000137.1:0-9044 GCA_963582235.1 Lentisphaeria bacterium | reverse complement strand
CCCCCCCTCGCTCCCACGACGGCCGTCTCAGTCAGCCGACGGATGACGAATCGCAGGGAAAGCAGAAAAGCCGTGGCAAAGCCGGTGCAATCTCAACGTCTGCAACCAGTAACACAACGACAAAAAGATCTTGTCAATGGGTCTTAAGTAGTGCCTGGACGGGAACCCGCGGGTTCCCGTTTAGATATTAACTAAGTTCCTAAACCTTCCAGCGTCCACCTGAGCCGTCAAAGCGGGAGTCAGACCAACCCGGTCTGCAGGGGGACCGGCGCTCACGGCGGCGCCAGGAAAACCGGTAAATGGGTATCCGTATTGATATACGACCTGAAACCCAGTTCAGCGAGTTGGACAGGTCCGGCTTGTTCCACGTGGGAGTCGCCGAAAACCATATTCCCATGTCGCAGATGACGAAGAATGAAATGTCCATGGCCGCTGCCCGCAGGATCAGAAACGCCGACAAGGTGTTCCTGTCGGTCGCTGAGCCAGCCATTTGGTTGCCGGTAACCATTGGAATCCATGATGTATGCGAAGTCACTTGGTGTGCCATAAGGCACGGGAAAGGACCCATCGGGCCCCCAGGGCTCTCCAGAGTAGTTGTTGGTGACCGCGCTACCGAGGATTCGCCAGGCTCTGCCATAGTGGTCGGCACGTTTGACTTCCCGCATGCCATAGACTCGGTGTGGAGGATCTCCCATAATGCTGTCAAATGCATTCTCCCCGCCGAGGGCCCCCGGGCAGCGGAGGATGTTGTTGCCGATTTGATAGGCATCTATGACATAGCCATTTTCCCAGAGATAATGCTGCCACATCCTGTAGTCAGGCGGCGGCGGAAAAATGCCGTAGGTATTGATATATGGCCCCCAGTCATTCATATCATCGGCATACAGTGTTACCACCACCCCGACCTGCTTCAAGTTGCTCTTGCAACTGGTGGATATGGCGTATTCCTTGGCCTGCGACAACGCCGGCAGCAGCAGCGACGCGAGAATCGCGATGATGGAGATGACCACGAGCAGTTCAATGAGGGTGAATCGCAGCTTATATTTTTTTTTCTTTGGCAAAATTTTAGCTTCTAAAGGTGGGCCACTTGGCACACTGTGCCTTGGTATCCACAAAAAATTGTTACCTAGAAAAAAAACGACAACGGCGGTAATCTATCATCGTACTAATCATACGGAAAATCAGCAATAAGGCCCAAATCTTCTGCCGTCCAGCTAAATAGGGGCTGAATGAAAAGCCTTGATTTTCCGATTCGCGGCGGGCAACCGCCGAGGAGTTTTTGGTCAGCGAAGGAGGTTTGGGCCCGTTTGATAGGTATCCATTATACATAGCCATTTCCCAAGATAAAATGACGCCATATTCTGCAGTCAGGCGGCGGCCCGAACAATTGCCGTAGGTGTTGACATATGATCCCACCCATCCATCAAATCGGATGCATTTTACCGGTGATTCCGACATGTTTCAAGTTGCTTTTGGCACTTTCGGATATGCGTTTCCCTTGGCCTGCGAGGACGTCGGCAGCAGTAGCGACGCGAGTAACCGATATTATGGTGATGATGACACCAGTAGTTCGATCAACATAAACGCTGATCGAACTGGCCTCTAAAACAGTCTTCGACGGTGTCGCTCCCGAGGAAGATCTGGGTTCGATCAGGGGAAATCTCTGTTTCCCTATATCTCTATCTTTGGGCTCATTCTAATTTCCCCTTTGAAATCAGCATTCCGTTCTTTTTTCCTATTCGTTTTTATAGACTGCTGATTATTCGGCATATTTAGTGCGCTAGCAAAAAAATGATTTCTCGATAAAAATCCGACGATGCGAAGACCACCGATTGGTCGGGGCGCGTTCAACCAGCAAGTTGTGCTGCCGCTGGAGCCACCCCTATTGGGAACGGATGTGATCTCAGCGAAGCGGGCATCGTCTGTCAGCCCGGTATCTCTTGCGACTTCTGAATATCTCTGCACAACTCGGCAATCATCAAGAGAGCCCGGGGAATATGGAAGCAGCACTTCCAGCGGTTGCCTTTGCAGGGAATGTTGATCTCGCCCTGTCGGTTGGCATATCCGAACCATTCGCCATGTTCCACATCGGGGAAAATCGCCCAGGTGTAGTCATGAATTTTTTCGAACCAGTCATAGAACAGCCGGTCGCCGGTATAGCGATACGCCATCAGGGTTGCGATTAGGGTTTCGACCTGCGGCCACCAGAGCTTCATGTCCCACTGAAGCTCGGTGTGGGGCTTGCCGAGTCTGTCCATAAAATAGTATATGCCGCCGTACTCTTTGTCCCAGCCGAAATCGAGACTCCACTTGATTGCTTCGGCCGCCCTGGCGATGGTCTCTTGGTCGCCGCGTTCGGCAGCGGCTTCCATAATAAACCACATCGCTTCGATCCCATGGCCGGGATTGATATGGCGGCCGATGTAGGACGAATCATCGCACTTGCCGTCCATTGTCACGTTTTCTCGAATCACACGGCCGTCGGCGTCGATGAAATCGCGGAGAATCGCATCGATATCCTGCCGAATAAGCGCCTCACATTTATCGTCGGGGCGAATCCGGCTGAGGACGACGCTCATGTTGATCGTCGCCATGGAAAAAGTCAGCGCTTTGAATGGACGTGCGCCCGGCAGCACTTTTTCGTACTTGCCCTTGGGATTCGGCCGGCGGCCCTGGAAACGTTCGTAAGCGTCGAGGGCAATATCCAGCGCCTCCTCGTCGCCGGCGGCTTTAGCGTATTCGGCAAAGCCGACGGCAACAAAGCATTCGGCGAATAGATTGTACGCCTGCACCACGGGGCTACCGTCTCTGGCGAGTACGAAATACCAATCCCCGTTTGGATCACGACCATGTTTTTTTAGGAAATCGGCGCCAAGCTTGGCCATTTCCAGCCATTCTGGACGGTTTTCTATACTATTGCAAAGCGCCGAAAATACCCAGATCTCGCGGTTCAGCGGCCACATGAATTTTTCTGTGTCAATCGCGCTGCCATCGCGATCGAGGGAGTGTAGATAACCGCCGAACTCACGGTCGGGCGAGTGTGTCATCCAGAACGGGATCACATCCTCGAAGAGCGCCCGACTGTAAATCGCCTCATAATCAGCCGGCTTCCTTATGCTCATTTCAATTCTCCGTGGAAATAGGTGTCGTATTAAGGGACTTTGGAAATAGTAATGGCACGTATCGAAAGCCCGCCGATTCCCGTTTCGCGGCGAAGGCCCAGTGCAAGTTGTCAGCCAATAGCCAACGGAGCCGCTCCAGCCTCAAGCGCGTGTCGGACGCACTCCCTGGGAGCGTCGGCGTGCCTCCGCCGAGGGCTTTTCGAACATAGCCACTCAGCCGCTCTGCGTTGCGATAAAGGCTACCACGCCAAGTCCATGGAGTCAAATTATTCCAAATGTCACAGCACAAACGAACGCTTGACAGCCGGCTGTCGCATACATATAGTCGGCATGCATTATCGCCACAATGTTAACAATTCGAACGATCCATGCCGTACGGTATCTGGTCATAAACTAAAGGCCCCCCTTGAAACCTGATTCCATATGCAAATTGGTAATCATCATGGCTATATCTGTGTTCAGTCCGGGCGAATCATCGCTGGCCGACGACGCCGGCCGGAAAGGCTTTACCATGCCGGTCGTGGCCAGAGGGCCGGCGGTCATCGGCGACCTCTCTGATCCGCTTTGGGAACAGGCGGTTCATCTGCAAGACTTTGTCCTCTCCGATGGCAGCGGGGAAGGCAGGAAGCCGGAGGTGATCACCGAAGCGTATGCCATCTGTGACGCCGAATTCATCTACGTCGGCTTCATTTGCCATGAGCCCAGGATTGACGAGATTACGGTCAGTCAGGCTGGGCGCGACGGACCCTTGTGGCGAGAAGATTGTGTCGAGCTGTACTTGGATCCCACCCGCGGCAGAAGCTGGGCCTATCATTGGATCGTCAGCAGCACGGGCGTTATCTGGGACGGCCTGCACGCACCGGCGGGCCTCGACATGGATTACAATGCGGACGCGCAGGCCGCGAGCAAGATATTCGAGGAGCGCTGGACCGCAGAGTTGAAGATCCCCTTCGAAGACATCGGCGGCGCGCCCATTCCGGGCGAGGTCTGGGGCGTGAATCTCATGCGTCTGCGGCAAGTGGGCGACCTGGAGGCGCATGCCTGGTCTTTGCGGGACGTCTCGCATGCGGACCCCAGGGGCTTCGGCGAGGCGATCTTTCCTGCAGTCCCGGCGCCCGTGCAGATCAAGATCCTTTCCCGCGGTGGCGCCTGTGCTGATCTGAATGATAAAGGCGTGAACCGTTTCGTCGTGAGGGTGGAAAACACCGGTGCGGCGCCGGCCCAGGTCTCATGTGACGTTTTCGTTATTGAGACGCCACCCGCCGTGATGAACAAGGTTATTGCCGCCGGCCAGTCTGAGACCATAACAGTTGATTACGAATTGCCGGCCCAGAGCGAGTTGTTGTTGCATTATCGTGTGCAGGTAGACGGCCGGGATGCATACCGCAGCGACTTTCTGGCGATCACACCGGCACCGCCGAAGGAAGCGTTTCGATCCTGGGTGATACCCGACCCGCTCTATGAAGAATTGCTCAGCGACGAGCCGCCCGGGCTGCGTAGCCAAGGCTCGATCATGTGGCAGCATATGCTGGACCTGCCGGAATGCCGCGCGGCAGCGGTTCGCTTCGGCATGCGCTACGTGGCCGAGGAGATGTTCCGCGACCATGCGCTTGCCAAATTCCGGCTCATGGCCGGCGACTATAAACGCCGCCGCGGCAGCGATCAGTGGCCCCTAACCATTGTCCCCCACGCGCCCTTGAATGCGCCGGGGGCGCCGTGGATCCTGGACCCGCGCTCGCTTGACCATTACTATGATTGGGTCACGAAAATCATGGCACTGCCCGACGCCGCCCATATCTGGGCACTTTTCGCCGGCGACGAACAGGGGGACCACGCTGCCGCCGACGGGGCAGCGCTGATGCAGCGACCCGGCGATTATACGTACATTCACGAGGCCGACAAACTGGTGAAAGCGGCATTCGGCGGCGGCAAGTACGGCATCCCCCAAGGCACTATGAGCTATGATCCGAATCCCTATAAGTGGATCGCCTTTTATCGCTGGAACAATCAGCAACTACGTCAGCGTCAGCGCAAGCTCTATGAGATGGTCCAGGCCGGGAATCCGCGGATTGTCGTCACCTCCGACAATCCACCTGGCGGGCTTTACGCCAACGAGTACAGCGAGTTGGCGCCCTATGCCGACGTGTTTACCCACCAGTTCGGCTATCCCGGCGGCGCCACCCGCTGGCGCGCCGGCGTCGGCTGTTTGAGCAAGATTCACGCTGACCTCACCGGCAAAGAATTCTGGCCCTGCATTCACATCGAGAATTTTAATTATCCCGATTCAACTCCTGGGGAAACGGCTGAGGAGCTCAGCCAGATATTGCGAAACGGCGGTGCCGGATTTCACTTGTTCCAGACCCACATCGGCGGTCATCCGAAGCTCAGCAAAGACACGCGCAATACCTATTTCGGGTCGCCCGGCCGTTACCACACGATCCTGAATATCACCCGCCTCACGCAAACCATGCCGAGGCTGAAGTTTCCGGAATACGAGCGGACCGGCATCTTCTACAACGACGACACGCTGGCCACGCGGCCCCATGACGGTCCCCTCGATATGATCGAGATCATTGAGGCATGTTATACCATGCTCGGCCCGGTGGCACGCGCGTGGTTCAAGTTTTTCGACTGCCCCCAGGTCGTAAAATGGCCCTCATTGCACCAGCGCTTCGATGTCATTTACCTGCCGTTGGCCAGGTATCAGCGGCCGGCGGTCGCGGCCAAGCTGCGGGCCTTTGCCTCTGAGGGCGGTTCGCTGGTGTGTGGCGACCCGAACGGATTCGAGACCGACGTACTCGGCAATGACACCCGCGCGTTACGCCGCGCGATTTTCGGGGTAACCGTGGGCGAGAAGCTGCCGGTTAAGTTACTGCTTCCCGAGGTTGCGGCATGGGGCGAGGAACTGGTGCTCAAGGGCAAAGACGCCTATCGCCTTACCCCCGACGCCGGTGTAGATGTGCTGGCCATTTATGAGAACGGCTCGTCGGCGATCACCGCGAAACAAACTGGTAATGGCCGCGCGATTTTCTTCGGCTTCAATCCATTTCTTGTGGAGGCGGTAGCCGATGGGCTGTGGCGCGACTTTTTTACCGCGCTGATCAAGAGCCTGGGTACGCCGGTCGATTTCGACATCTGGCGGTTCCGCTTTCCGGACAATGTCGTCTGGAAAGATCCGGAGCTGCCCGGGATCTGCTTGACCAACAACCGCGTGGTCTGGCGTGAAGAGAAACTAACTTTTCAGAACAATCTGGATGTCAAAGGCGTGTACCGATACTCCCTGCCGCCGGACCGGTACGTGGACATATCGGCAGATGGCGATATTCCTTTTCAGGACGGCCGGCTGACTGATCGGCGCAAATCAATGCTGGCGAAGAAGACGGAAGCGACACATTATGTGCCCTATGAGTTGCCTGACAGCCATTGGATGGTCAGTTGGGCGAAGCTCGATCCGGTGTCGATCGTTTTTGACCTGCAGGAGTCCCGGCCGTTGGTCCAGTTCAATCTCTGGTTTCGCGACGCCATGCCGGCGGTGACGGTAGAGGGCAGTCATGACGGCAAGCAGTGGCATCCACTGGGCAAGGCGACGGGCATCACCCTGTCATCCCGGAGCGGCGAGGTATACTCGCGGCCGCCGCAGCACGAAGTCATAGCCGAAGGCGCCGGCGACGATGTGTACGACATGGTCATCCCGCTCGATAAAGGCGGATCGTCCCGACATCTTCGGGTGAACTTCGCGGCGCGGCCGAAAGGACAGAAATTGAGTCTTATCGAAGCTGAAGCGTGGGCCGCGGCGGAGTAGGATTTACGCTGCGGAGAACCGCACTATACGGCACGCTTGTACGTGCCACCTCGAAATTCCCGTGGCGCGCCTGAGGCGCCGCCGAAAGGAGGATCGCATGTTTGTTTCAAAGCGACTGGTCTCACTGTCGCACGGCGTCGGGTTGCTCCTGTTCTGCGTCTGTGGAAGCGCTTTTGCCGGCCCGGTGGAAACCGAATTTCGCTCGTGGGTCGTGCCTGACTCGCTGTACGAGGAGCTTCTCAGCGACGAGCCGCCCGGTTACCGCCGCGACGGCTCCATCATCGCCGCCCACCTGGTGGATGTGCCGACGGGGCGCATGACCGCGAAGCGGTTCGGGGTTCGCTATGTAAGTGACGAAATATATCGCTCCCACAACGAGAACGGCCTGCTCATGGTCACCAGCGAACCCAACCGGCATGATGACCCGGGCGCCGCCCACCGCTGGCAGGTCAAGACGGTTCCTCATGGCCCCCTGCGTCGGACGACGGTGGATGGCAAGCTGCAATTCGGTTGGGCAGTGGACCCGGACAATATGGCGTATTTTCTGAACGTGATAGAATACTACTTCACCATGCCCAGCAGTCATTTGATGTGGGCGATCTGGGCCGGCGACGAGCATACCAGCGGGGCCGTTAGCACCGGTGCCAAACTGATGGAAAATCCGGGCGACTACGCTTACATCAAGACGGCTGATGAAGAAGTCAAGCGCGACTTCGGCGGCGGCAAATGGGGGATCCCCAAAGGCATCCAACAGCGCGATCCGAATCCTTACAAGTGGATCGCATTCCGCCGCTGGGTGAACGCAAAGCTGCGGGAGCGCAACCGCCGCCTGCGCGATGTCATGAAGCGCAAGAATCCCGAAACACTGATCCTCTCAATGGATCCATGTGGTATAGACAATGAGCTACACCCCAATGAATTCAGCAGTCAGGCCGAGTCTCTTGATATCATCACCCACCAGGTCGGCTATCCCGGCGGCTCAAACAGGTGGAAGGCTGCGGTGGGTTTTGTGACCAAATTCCTCGCCGACCTGAGCGGCAAGGAAGCCTGGCCGTGCGTGCATATCGAGAATCACAATTATCCCGACTCGAGGCCGGAAGAAGCGCTCGAGGAACTGAGTCAGGTCTTTCGCAATGGTGGCGCCGGCCTGCACCTTTTTCTGCTGGACATCGGCAATATGGGAAAACTGGCGGGTGACACGAGGACGACTTATTTCGGATCACCCAGGCGCTATCACACGATCATGAACATCTGCAAGCTGGTCCGAACCATGCCGAAACTGAAACTGCCGGAATATGAGCGCACTGCGATTGTCTACAATGACGACACCCTCGCCGCGAACCCCTATGACTCCCGCATCCCGCATTCGGATTACATCGAAGCCTGCTATACCATGCTCGGTCCGGTAGCGCGGTCGTGGTTCAAGTTCATCGACTGCGCCCAGATCCTGAAATGGCCGTCGCTGAACCAGCGCTTCGACATCATTTATCTGCCGGGCGCCAAATATCAGCGGCCCGAGATCGTGGCCAGGCTGCGCAGATTTGTCGAGGCCGGCGGCACGCTTGTGTGCAGTGATCCCGAAGCCTTCCACACTGACCTGCTCGGCAACGACACAGTCGCCTCACGCACGAACCTCTTTGGCGTAAGGGTTGGCGAAAAACTCGCGGTCAAGAAGCTGGTACCCACGGATCCCGCGTTAGGGAAGGCACTAGCCCTTAAGGGTGAGGCCTACAAGCTGATCCCAAAGGTGCAGGTCAAGGTGCTGGCCACCTATGAGGACGGCTCCCCGGCCATTACGGCCAACCCGCTAGGCCAGGGCCGCGCCATCTTCTTCGGGTCCAGTCTATTCCTTCGGAAAACAGTACGGGAAGCCGAATGGCGCGAATTCTTCACCGCCTGGGTCGATGGCCTCGGCGCCCCGACCGGCTTGGATATCTGGCGCTTCCGGTTTCCCGACAGTGTGATCTGGCAGGAGCCCGAGCAGCCGGGCGAGTGTCTGACGAACAACCGTGTCCGATGGCAGGAGGAGAAGCCCTCTTACATTCAAAACGTCGACGTGAGCGGTACGTACAGATACACAATGGCACCCGATGCGATGCCGGATGTCGCTGCGGAGAATG
>CAUZRT010000136.1:0-9055 GCA_963582235.1 Lentisphaeria bacterium | reverse complement strand
TGCAGCGTCCGATTTCCGTCCGTGTTGAAGCGCCGGGATGCCGAGCGAAGTGACGGTAACGGCCGCGCCCGACATCTCGGGCGCAACCTGTTCGGCGTCAATCGATTAATCGGTAATCCGCCGTGGCGAAAAGTTTCTCGAGAGGATTCCGGTAGCTGACTGAACCGGTTGCACCCACGATCCGTCGGCTGCCGGATCAGGAATCCAAAAAAGCGGCCTCTCGTTCAACCACAAGTCAAGGCGTTTATGACCGCATGATTCCGCGTCAGCGTGTATAGTACCCCATGACCAACATTGCCTATAATGGAATCATCTGCCGATACGGCGAGATCGCGCTGAAGGGGCATAACCGCGGGCAGTTCGAGCGACTGTTCGTCAAGGCGCTGAAGCGGGCGCTGGCCGAATGGAAAAAACTCTGCTGTGCGCGCGAGCGAGGCAGGGTCCTGATCCACCTCAACAACTTCCGACCGTTCCCCGCGGAACTCGTCGAGTTGGTACGCCGACGGCTCGTCGATGTTTTTGGACTCGAGTCGTTTTCCGTCGGCTGCATCGTCGATTCCGACATGGCGGCGATCGAACCGGTCGTCACGGACGTGTTCGAAGCCTGTTATAACGCATTCACGGCCGAAACAAACGGCGCGGAAATTCGCTACCGAATGCGCTCACGCCGGAGCGACAAGACGTTCCCAATGACGACCCGAGAGATCGAAATCCATTTCGCTGACACCTTCATCGCCCGGTATCCCGGCCTGAAAGTGGATCTGGACGACGCCGATGTCACCATCGGGGTCGAGATACGGCGGTCATGGACGTGCGTTTTCAGTGAAAAAATCAGCGGCCCCGGCGGGCTGCCGGCGGGCTGCAGCTCCCCTGCCCTGGCATTGTTGTCCGGCGGCATCGATTCGCCGGTGGCGTGTTATCAGACCATGAAACGCGGCTGCCATCTGAATTTCCTGACTTTCCACAGCCACCCGTACACGCCGCCGGACACGATCCTGAAGGTCGCGCGCCTGGTGCGCCGACTGAACCAGTTTCAGCGGCCGGGCCGCTTACTATCGTGCAATCTGCTGGCGGCGCAGAAGGTCATTCGTGATTCATGCGCCGAGCGCTACCGTACGATTCTGTACCGCCGCCTCATGTTTCGCATCGCCACGGTCATCGCCGCCGAACTTGGCGACCGTGCGCTGGTAACGGGCGAGGCCATCGGCCAGGTGGCAAGCCAAACCATCAAGAACCTGGATCTCATCAATCGCGCCTCGGATCTGCTGGTCATTCGGCCGCTGGTCAGCTACGACAAACAGGAAACGATGGCCATCGCCCGCCGAATCGGGACCCTCGAGACATCGGAAATTCAGTGCCCGGACAGTTGCACGGTGTTCGCGCCGACATCGCCGTCAACGGGCGCCACCATCGCCGCGATCGAGAGGGAGGAGTCCGCCCTCGACATTCCGGGACAAGTTGCACAATGCCTGGAAGCCGTCACATCCGTCGATCTCAAAACCGGTGAACAGCGGGAATGGGTGGTGCGGCGCTCGATCGGAAGCCGTTCCGATCTTTGCGACGCGGGATGCGGGATGCCGGATGCAAGATGAGCAGGAAGGGAGCCGGCGTTGGTTGCCGGATGTCGAATTGAAAAAATCTCCCAAAGATATTTTTCGAGCGGCTGATGCCTCACACAATCACATTCCGCTCACCACCTTCACTGAACGCCTTGATGTTTTCCGCTGTTTCGTCGACGAGTTTCTGCCGGGCTTCGACCGTCGACCAGGCCGCGTGCGGCGTCAGAACACAGTTCTGGGCAGTGAACAGGACATTACCGTTCTTCGGCGGCTCTTCTTCGACGACGTCGATGCCGGCGCCGGCCAGGCGGCCGTTGTTCAGGGCCCCGGCGAGCGCAGGCTCATCGATGATGCCGCCGCGGGCGGTGTTGATGATCATCGCCGTCCGCTTCATTTTCGCAATGGCGTCCTCGTCGATGAGATTACGTGTGTCCTCGGTCAACGGACAATGCAAGGTGACGATATCGGACTCGGCGAGCAGAGTGTCCATGTCGATGTTGGGATACATATCATCCTTGATGCCGAACGCATCGTAAGCTAGGACGTTCATGAGGAAGGCCTCGGCAATGCGGGCGACATTCTTCCCGATCGTCCCGAAACCGACGATCCCCAGGGTCTTGCCGGCAAGCTCAAAGGTCGGATACGAAAGAAGCGTGAATATTGGCGCCTGCTGCCAATCACCGGCACGCACATCGGCATCATACCGATAGACGCGCGATGCGAGATTGAGGATGAGTGCAAAGGTGTGCTGCGGCACGGAGTTCGCGGCATAGCCCGCCACATTGCAGACGCGAACGCCCTTTTCCCTAGCGGAATCTAGATCAATATTGTTGTACCCTGTGGCGATGACGCCGACCATGCGAAGGTTCGGCAGGCTGTCCAATACGCGGCGATTAATCAGCGCTTTATTGGCAATCACGGCGTCGGCTCCGGCGGCCCGCTCGATTATCTCGGCCTCATCGGAAAGCGGGTAACCGACGTAGGTTCCCAGGGCCTCAAAGCAGGAGAAGTCCATGTCGCC
Organism: Lentisphaeria bacterium; assembly: GCA_963582235.1. Taxonomy (GTDB): domain Bacteria; phylum Verrucomicrobiota; class Lentisphaeria; order JABSQK01; family CAJWLW01; genus CAUZRT01. The sequence continues at coordinate 6,475 of CAUZRT010000136.1, read as the reverse complement.
GCGGGTGATTGTTGATTCATCGAGGAAGACGATTTTCATTGGGGATCCGTCCTTTAGGGATTCACAAACTCGGTTTTGGGCTGACGACGTATCACCGGCAAGCAGTCCGTTGCCAGTCGCACTCAGAGAACCCCGCCGAGGCGGGATTACTGGTAATCTCAAATCCTCTTCCTGCACACCGATGGTTCATGGGAACGACAATGTCCAAACCACTCCTGAATCGGGTTGGAAGGTGCTGCTGAATGAGAATCGTGGCGGCCGATCAACAACCTTCCAGGTACTGCCGTGCACGAATGAAACCATCTTTCTCAGTGTCGGCGGCACCGTTGAAGTTGCAGTCTTCGAGTTCGATGGAAACGCAACCGTTATAGTTGTGAGATTCAAGCATGCGAAAGGCTTCAACCCACCGCATCTGGCCGTGCCCGGGAATCGTATAGCGCCAGTGCATGCCGCCATAGGCTACCGGCTTGCCAAAGGTCGGATCCTGGTAATTCCCGTATTCGTAGGTGCCTTCCGGCAGCAGTTCCGTGTCCTTGCCGTGCGTGTGGAACATACGGTCGCCGAACTCGTCGAGGAATCGCAACGGGTCGATGCCCATACGAAGCAAGTGCGAGGGATCGTAATTGATGCCGATGGTCGCCGACGGGCATTCCCGAAACAACGATCTATATCCTTCCGGCGTGGAGCAAAGCGCCCCGGGCCCCGGCCACCCTTCAATGACGACGCAGGCGCCGCTTTTCATCAAAACCGTGGCCAACTCGCCGTAGCTGTCGATCATATATCTGAAATTATCGTGACGGGGAAGACCCGGATCCTCGGGCAACATGACGACGAAATGATTGACCGATCCGATGTCGGCGCAATTTCGAGTATGGTCTCTGTTGCGCTCAATGGCCTCGGCGCGCCTACCGTTATCGCTGCAGATCATGCCCTGCCAATCCGCCAGGTCGATGGAGCCGACACGTAATCCAGCGCCCGCTACGGTGTGGACGTCGTTGTCGCCGCCATTGCGCAGATCCACTGCATCAAAGTCATTCACCTTCGCCCATTGGACGACGTCCCAGATGTCCGTTTGCCAATCGCTGTTCAACCGCCGGATTCCGATTGCATATCCACCCGTTCGTGTCTTGCTCATGTGTCACTCCTGAGAAACTTGAGTATTCAGTGTTCAGTGATGCCAGTTTTTGCAGGCAGAAACACATCGTCCTCGTCCTTCGTTCTCGTCCTCGAGACCGCCGCGTAATCGAGGACGAGGACCATTAAGTTTCAGGAAAGAGACCTGTTAATTGCAGACGGCTCCCCCCGCGGAGGACGAGCGTCCCCGCGGGGGGCGGCCGGCTGCAAAGTTTCCGTTCGTAATGACCGCGTCGCACAGCGCCGCGGCGAGTGCTCCGTTGCAACTTGACAACAACATTACAGCCCGTTTAGCAGCATGCTTCCGGCGGTGCCAATGGGCAGTGTTTCGCGAATGTCATCGACGGCGTCACGAACGCGGTTTACCATTTCTCGCGCATCATTAAAAAGCGTCGGGTCGGTAACCAGCAAGCCGAGCGTACCCTCGCCGGCGTTGATCTTCTCGGCAATCTGCTGCCAGGCTTGAAAGGTGGCCGTCAAAGAGGTGTAGAACTCGCCGTCATCACCGGCCAGGCGACCGATGGTCGAGTCGCCGCTCGAAAACCGCCGCGCAAATTCACGGAGCTCGGTGACCGTCGTCTTCACTTCATCATAGAGACTCTCATCCGTAAGAAGACGGCCGATCGTACCTTTGCCTGCGCGCGCCTTGGTGATGGCCTCGTTCAGATTTCCCGCCGCTGTCGTGACGCCGTCGGCCGCCGTCTTTACACTGACGCCGGCCGACTGAATGGTCTCGCCTGCGGCTTGCAGACGTTCAATGGCGGAGTTGGCCTTGGCTCCCGCATCCTCAAACGCCGCCATCGATCGCTGCAACGAATCATATGTGGCCACGTCGTAAATGAGCCTTCCGAGGAAGCCCTCGCCGTCCCGTACATGTGCCGTGAACGACTGCATATCATTGATGATGAACTCGACTTTCTGAAGGAGGTCGCTGTCCACCAGAGCCTGCCGCAGACGCCGTTCATCCTCTCGCAGGCTGTGCAGGAGCTCACCGGCTTCACCAAAGATGTCAACCGGCGGGCGGCCCTCGAGAATCGCATCGCCGGCCACCGGTCCACTGCCCGGCTCGCCGAGTTCGACGTAAAGGAACCAACCGCCGAGCACGGATGAGTTGCGAATCTCAATGTCGTAATTCTGAAAGAACTGCAGGTCCCGCATCAATTTCACTTTGATACGTACACCCGCCGCATCTTCGGTCAGGTCCATGCCGTCGACCTGCCCGACCTCCATGCCACGGACCAGCACCTTGTCGCCCGCCTTGACCGAGCCGATATTCTCGAAATCCACATGACGTGTGTAAGACTGGCTGAGCAGTGTGTCACCTTTGATGACAATGGTGAACAGAGCCAGAATGATGAGAGCCAGGAAAAAGAACGCGCCGACCAGAATCTCGGTCAGACGCTCGCCGAGGCTGATGTGTCGCTTTGCTGCCATATTATTTCTCCTTTCGCTGGATTCAGTTTTGCCCTGCCCGATTCAAACTGCGCACGAATAAACTCCTGAACACATGATTCCGAACTCTTCGCGAAGGCCTCGGGCGGACCGATTTCGGCGACCCGCCCCTCGTGGAGCATGGCGATGCGGTCGCCGATTGAAAACGCGCTGTGCAGATCATGGGTGACGACGATGGACGTCACCCCGAGGCTCTGCTGCATGCTGATTATCTGTTCCTCGACATGGCGCGACATGACTGGATCCAGACCCGATGTCGGCTCGTCGTACAACAGGATTTCCGGTTCCCGGATGATGGCTCGCGCGAGGGCCACACGCTTTTTCATGCCGCCCGAGATCTCAGCGGGTCGTTTGTCCTCGCAGTCATTGAGATTGACGAGCGCCAGCTTCTCCTTGACCTTCGCCGCGATCTCCGCGTCGCCGAGACGGGTTTTCTCATACAACGGCAAGGCCACGTTCTGGGCAACGGTCATCCAGTTGATCAAAGCACCGGATTGAAAGAGGACGCCAAATTTTTCCCGTATGCGCTCCAGGCGCCGGCCCCGGGCACTCGATATTTCGTCCCCGTCGATCAGCACCTGACCCGAGTCCGGACGAAGCAGCCCGACCATGTGCTTCAATGTGACACTCTTGCCCGTGCCGCTGCTGCCGACAATGACCATGGTTTCACCACGTTCAATATGCAGTGTCACGTTGCGGAGAACCGGCTGGCCGGCGAACGACTTTGAAACGTTTTCAAGCGTGACCATGGAATAACCATCACTCCTATTTACTCCAAATCCTCATGTCAGTAGAATATCCGCGTCATAAAGTATCCGATAATCAGAATCATGAGAAACGAAATGACAACCGACCGACGAGTGGCGTGGCCGACGCCAATGGCTCCGTTGGTCGTCGCCAAACCCTGATAACAGCTGACCGTCGAGACTACAATGCCGAAGACGAATGCCTTCAACAGACCGACATAGATTTCCTTGAGCTCAAGGTAGGATATAGCATTCTGATAATAGGCGCTCCAGGTCACGTCGAGCTGTGTCCCGGCTACCATACCGCCGCCGACAACACCGATACAGTTTGTATAAACCGTCAATGCCGGACACATGATCATCATCGCGAACAGCCGCGGCATAACGAGAAAACGAACCGGATTGATCGACATCACCTGCAGCGCGTCGATCTCTTCGGACACGGTCATCGTTCCCAGCTCGGCCGCCATCGCGGAGCCGACACTGGCGGCCAAAATCAGCGCCGTCATGAAAGGGCCCATTTCGCGACACATCGTCTGCGATACCAGAATGCCGACATTCACTTCCTGGCCGTAGTCCTTGAGAATGAGCCCCGCCTGCAGCGATAGTATCATGCCGGTAAAAAGAGCGACGGTCGATGTGACGCCAAGACTCTTGATGCCGACGATCAGCATTTGGCGGCCCACTTCCTGGCGGCGCTTGAACACATGCACCAGCCACATCGCCGCCTCGATCAGTACGAGCAGCCCCTTGCCGGCATTTCGCACATTCCTGATGATGCACCGCCCAGTACCGGCAACAGCGTTGTTCGACCGGTCCGAGTATTCCTGTTCGAAGGAGATCATGGAGACACGAATGGAATGATGGCATATCGGTCAACCCCTGATTGCGGAGGCACATGCCATAATGCAAAGTGCGAAAACCCGAGCTAGCAATATAATACGGCTTTAGTTATTTTCGCAAGGAATTTGACCTTGCCACCGTGAGGTAAACTCAGTAACAGTATGATAGGCCGCGAGGTTTCTTGCGGCCGTTCAGGCGAGGGGCCGCACGCAATTGCCATGCTGCCTCTGAGAAATTTGCCGGCATTGGGGCCGAGGGTGCGGTGATATCGGCAGTCGGTAATTTCAGACCACGGACAGATTCCAGTTCTACAGGCCGACCTGACTTGTTAATGAAAAAGTTCAACGACATTCTGCGAAGCGAGTTGGAGCGACTCGGCTTACGGACCATCCGCACGATTCGCGATGCCGGCATCTGTCAGTGGAACCTCGTACGGGATACCGCAAGCGGACAGCTCCTCGAAATCGAAAGCTACGATAGAGGGCTGACCAACGCGACGCTACTTCTTAGGTACAAGAACCGATGCCTGAGCGACCGGAACATGAGCGCGCCATCATACCGTGTTCCAACCGCCTGCGAAGAGACGGAACGCGCCGTGTCGTTCATTCGCCCCTATGTACCGGGGGAACCCCTGCATCAGGTCCTCCTGCGCCCGGGCCGTCTGCATTCAGAATCTCTGGAAAAGCAGACCCTGTCGTTGTGCCGCGCACTTCGGTCGGCAGCAAGCGATGCGCCGGATCGGGTTCGCGAGGTCGTCACCAATCTGTACGTCACGGAGGCCCGAGAAATCCTCGTCGATGCATTCGCCTCGGGTCCATGGATTACTGTCAGTGCCGCCGAACGCACGCTGATGCCGTTTGTGCCTGCCGACCTCCAGGGTGCCGACCTGGCGCGATATTTCGCCATTCGCATCTATGCCCGGCTCTGTACCGGCGAAGTCGACACGCGCGACTGGTCAGCACAGACGCTGGCCGCCGAGCGTCGTGTCACAACCTGCGAGGCTGCGATATTGGAACGGATATCGTCGCGACCTCACGAACTTTTCTGGCTGGACGCCCACCTGAGAAAATCGACGGGACGACGGATGTGGCCGCTGCGAAAAGCAGCGATCCTGATCGTCATCGCCGCACTCGCCGCCGGCGCTCGCTTCATCCAAAATCACCGAATGGTAGCCGCATGGCAAGGCGAAACGTCCATCGGCCGGCCATTATCGGATCTGACCGCCGCGCCGGATTCCAAGCCCAAAGCGCCAGGCATACAAGACGCACCAAAAGCACCCTCGGACGCGCCCCGGAACATTGTCTCCGATGCCGTTAGAAGTATCGACCGCCAGAGTAAATACGGCGATTTTCGCGGGGCCATGGAAACGGTGGGGACATTGCTCACCTACGCCGATCTGACGGACACCGAACGCGTCATCCTCACCAGCAAGAAGACCGATGTCGAATCCCGCATGGAACTCGAGTTTCAGCAGCTGATCAGCCGGGCGATTGATGAGATGGACAAGAATGAATTCGTGCCGGCCAAACAGACTTGTCTCTTCATCATGGATATGTTTCCGGAGGGCGAATTTGTTGTCCGCGCGAAGGCGCAAGAACGCGAGATTAATGATCGCAAGCGTCAATTCTTCACGGATCGGGGTGACCGTCTTCGACATGAGGGCGAACAGACAGACGCGGACCGAAGCCGGCTGCAGTCGCTCGTCAAGTTGCGTCGGAGAACGTACGGGTATGGGCCGGGATTCGCAATGCGGCGCGAGTTTCAAAGGTACAGGGCCGGGACGGCAACGAACACCGCGCATCGCCTGATCGCAGCTCTCGAACGACTTCATGAGAATGAACAGAAGCTGATCGATTCTCTGATTCGTGCGCACCATGGGCAGCACCGAAATCGAGTCTTCACCAACTTAAAAAGCAGCCTGCCAGGCCGCATCACCGGCAAACTGGATAGTGTCGACAGGAATGGTATCTCACACCGGGATGCCGTTACCTTCGAAACCGTCGCCTGGGAAAAACTGGATGCCTTCGAACTGTATCGCGTCTTCTACCGAGTTCTCGAACCGGAAGTCGCCGCCCCTGACGCATTACATTTCCAGCTCAGTCTGTTCTGTCTGGGAAGGGGGCTCGAGCGTGAATCTGACGACGAATGCAACCTGATCGGTAGCCCGGGCCTCCGAAAGGAATTTCAGAATATTCGAGAGCAGTATACACAGACCCGGGAGACGCTGCAAATCCGCGGGCTGTGACGACGAAAACCGGGCCGCTGGATGCCGGAATAGCGCACTTCCGGCCACCCGATGC
>CAUZRT010000135.1:0-9091 GCA_963582235.1 Lentisphaeria bacterium | reverse complement strand
CGCCGCCGTCCATCTTCCAGGTGCCGCGCCAGCCGCCCACGTCATAGTATTCCTGGCTTCGGTACCATTTCAGCCGCGCCTCACCGAGTACGATCGTTCCAAACAGCCCCTCGTCGATGGCGTATCGAATCTTCTGACCGGTGTCGCTGTAACGCTCCTGAAAGTCAACGCCGAGGAGTTTTCCGGCCTGGTCCGCGGCGGCGATCATCGCGTCACACTTTTCAACGTTGATCTCCATGGGCTTGGTTGTGATGGCATGCTTACCTGCCTCGAGCGCTTGAATCGCAAGGTCCCCATGCAAAGCCGACGGGGTCAGGACAAATACCACGTCGACCGCGTCGTCTTTGAGGGCGTCATCCAGACTGACCGTCCAGGGACACTCCATTTCTTCACCGACCCTACGGGCGCGTTCGGCATCGATATCGACAACGGTCGCTAGCCGGGCGCCCGGCGTTTCAACGATCGTCTGGGCACGAACGCGGCCCTTGCCCAGACCGACAACAGCAAATCCAATTTCTGACATAGTGCGTGCTCTGTGATTTCCGCCGGAAGCGGACCAGGTCGAATGACATGACAGTGTTCAGCAGACAGCTGGCGCTGCCGTTTCTGCCAGGCAGAAACGCCTCGTCCTTCGTTTTCGAAGCCGCCGCGACTTCGAGGACCCGCCTTCGCTCGGCTTCGGCGAGGCGCGCGAGGACGAAGAACGATTAGGTTTTAGGAGAGCGCCCGCCGACTCGCGCTGCGATTCGGTTATTATGTATGATGTGAAATCCTACCGTACGGCCACCAACGGTGCGTTTCCAAATAAATCCTTACATGATGTACCATTCGAAATTCGAAATCCGAGATCTCATAACAGTATTCCCGTCCCACGTTTCACGTCAGCGTCCGCGGAAACGGCGTCAACTTTTCGATGCCCTCCTCCTTAATCAGGTAATTCTCCTCGAGTCGCATACCGTGCTTTAACTCATCGCCGTAGAGGCCGGGCTCCATGGTTATGATATCACCGGCTTCTATAATTGAATCATACTCTGGATTGAGCTCCGGACTTTCATGGGCATCCAATCCATACCCGTGACCAAGGTGGTGGATCAGCCCGTCATATCCGTCCTCATTGAGATACGCGTTGGCAATCTCATAAAGACGCACCGCCTTCATCCCCGGTTTGATCTCCGCCTCGAGCATGGGAAACAGCGCATCCAGTTTTTTCCAAGCGCACATCTGGGCGTCGGTGGGTTCACCGTCGACGGCAAAAGTTCGGCAATTGTCGGCGCTGTAGCCGTCGAGCCTGGGGCCGGCATCGAGGATGTAGAGTTCGCCGGCGTTCATTTGCCGCCGCCGCGGCGGACCGCCGATGGAATTGGCCTGAAAGTCATTGCCGAATCGCTCCAGGTGGCAGCCCGCCTGGCGAATACAGGCCGCTTGCATGGCGGCAAAGACGTCGACTTCATCGGCTCCCGGCTCGACTGTTGCCTTCGCCGTCGCATACATGATGTTGCAGAGCCCGATGGTTTCGCGAATGGCATCCACCTCATCCGGGTGTTTGCTCTTCCGGAGGCGCCGTATGTCATCGGACAAGTCATAGGCATCGGCGCCGGCCAGGGCGATGAAAGCGCCGGCACCGCCACCGGCATCGGTACCCAGTGCGGCTCCTGACGGCACCGCCGGGTCGAGCGCTTCGGCCACACGCTCGTGTTGGTATGTATGCATGGTGCAAAAGGCATCCGGCTTGTAGGCGATGACTTCATCGACGCCCAGATCGTCCGGCACGCCGGCGCCAACGACCGTCGCCTGCCCGTCCCGCAGAATCATCGCCGCCCCGGCCTGAATGTCCGGATGCAGAAAGCCGGTGAAATAATAAACATGCTTGCGCTGGGCGATTATGGCGCCGCCCAGACCGGTGTTTTCCAGGACCTCGACGAGGCGCCGTTGCCGCGCGCGACAACCCTCAGCTGTCAATTTCATTTAGATTTTCCTTCGATGTTTCATTTTAGTCACTTCGCATCCCCGCCGGCATTCCCGGTTTCGAGTTCCGCCGCCACCGGATTTACGAAGCGCAGCTGTACGATATGCCGGTCGCCACCGATTTCAAGACAATTCAGCTTCGCGGAATCCCGAACAAACGTTGCCCAACCAGCCTGAGCGGGAACTTGATCGTATAGGAATTTGTTATTTGACACTCAACAACACTTCACTTGTCATCGATCAATTCGTAATCGATGTTCGAATAAAGAACGATTACGAATGGGTCGATTACGAATTGCGGCATCAACAGCCCCGGCGAAGCCGGCTAACTCGAGTACATTACGATTGACGATTTCGCCGCCCAGGTAATCTTCTTATCAGCTCTTCGGCGACGTGCCGGTTCTTGTTCCGCGCATTCGCAACCGGACTCTAATATAGTGGCTGGCCGAAAACCCCTCGGCGGAGGCCCGCCGCGAATCGGGAAATCGCGAGTTGTTCGGTCAGCCACTATATAGGCGCGAGCGCAGCGATAGCGGCACTGACGCAGAGGACGACGCCAGGGCTGCGATTTCTTGTCAACAAGCCCGGGCGACGGTAGATTTTTTCGATTGACAGGTCGGCCGGTGCCGGTTTGATCGCGGTGGTGGCCGGCAGCTTAACCATCTCTTGCAGTGAGTCAGGCATTATCGACAAGCAGCCGGACAAACGAGTCGCTTTTTTGTGGCACGGCCTGCTGTTGCTGTGCGGCATTGCGATTGCGCTGTACGTCATGACGTCGACCGAGATCGGCAGGGCCATGAAGGACGAAGCATGGATTCGCGCGCAGCTTGAAGCGTTCGGGCCCTGGGGTGCCGGTATCTTCATGGCGCTTGTGGCGATACTCAGCGCGATCGGGTTTTCGAAACATATCGTCAGCGCAGTTGCGGGTTATTTATACGGTCTGACGATGGGCACGCTGCTGACGACGATCGGCTCGGTGCTGGGGTGTATGCTGGCTTTTTACTACGCCCGCCACTTCGGGCGCGACTGGGTTGTGGCGCGCATTTCCGGGCGCCTGAAAGCGCTGGATACGATGTTCCGCGACCATGCGTTTATGGTGACGTTGGTAGTGCGCTGGTTTCCGATCAGCGGCAATCTGTTCAGCAATCTTCTGGGTGGCGTCAGTGCAGCGCCGGCGCTGCCGTTCGCCATGGCGACGTTCGTGGCGCAACTGCCGTTGATCTTCGTGTTCTGTCTGTTGGGCAGCGGCGTTCATTCGGACATGTGGCTACGGTTCACGTTGAGTGCTATACTTTTCTGCCTCTCGTCATTGGCGATCCTGGTATTGATGAAAAACTCGGCGCTGACGGCAACCTACCGGGCGATCCTGGCATCCGAGCAGACGACAGCGAGCAAATAGATCCGCTGCTGGGACGCCGACGTAAGCACATTCAGAGACTGCTGCGGTCTATGGCCGAAAAACTCCGTTGGATTGCTAATGTCGAAGGTGACGGTCCGGTTGCGTGAAACCGCACGGGGTTCATTCCCGTGGTGAATGAGATTGGGCAAGCTCATAACCCAGCCGAAGTCAAAACTATTCCAACTGAATTTTGTGACCATAGGCTGCGACGGCACAACAATTGCGCTGGCTCGTACCCGAATCGCTACACATGCCCCAAATCAATGACACCCAACTCGAAATCAGTATCGTTGTGCCGACGTTCAACGAAGAGGATAATGTGCGGACTTTGTTCGAGGATACGCAAAAAGTTCTCGAGGAGATGACGGTCACCTACGAGATCCTTTTTGTCGATGACGGCAGTACCGACAAAACACTTGAGCGGCTGCTCGAAATTCCGGATCCACATCTTAAGATTGTCAAGTTTCGAAAGAACTTCGGCCAGACGGCCGCCATGGATGCCGGCTTCAAGACCGCGATCGGTAGGGTGATCATCCCCATGGACGCGGATCTGCAAAACGATCCGAATGACATCCCGCGGTTGTTGGCGAAATTAGAGGAAGGCTACGATGTCGTTTCCGGCTGGCGCAAAGACCGGAGCGATCCACTGTCGAAGCGCTTCATTTCCGCCGGCGCCAATTTTCTGCGCAAGGTGTTGATCAACGACAATATTCAGGATTCGGGCTGCACGCTAAAAGCGTATCGGCGCGAGTGTTTCGAAGATCTCGATCTTTACGGCGAGATGCACCGTTTTGTACCGGCGCTGCTGCACTGGCGCGGATTTCGGGTGACGGAACTGCCGGTGGCGCATCACGAACGGCGGCATGGTCAGACGAAATACACGATTTGGCGGGTGCTGCGCGGCTTTCTCGATTTGATCATCGTGAATTTCTGGATGCATTTTTCTGCGCGCCCGATACATCTGTTCGGCACGCTCGGCATCATCACGACATTGGTGGGCTTTTCGACAGGTGTGTATCTGACGGCGCTGAAGTTCATGGGCCATGCGATCGGCGGGCGACCGTTGCTGATGCTGACGGTGCTGCTGCTCATTCTGGGGGTACAGTTCATCATCTTCGGTGTCATGTCCGACATTATGATCAAGATCTATTACAAAAATCAGCCGAGTTATGCAATCGAGACGGTCTATCAGACCGGTGGCCAATCGGCGATGAATGTGGAACAGGAAAATGGGACTGGGTGACCGTTTGATCAAACTGGCGAAGAAAGTGCCGCTCGATCTTGGGCAGGAAAACGTCAACACGGTGACCAAAGGCAAAGAGATTGCCTTCGCGATGGTTCCGGAAACGCCGGCGAGCGAGCGCGGCAAGCGTACGGCTATGGATGTTGGGTGTCGTTCCGGGCATCAGACGCGCCACCTCGAAGCGCGCGGTTACGATGTCACGTCGATCGACATCGAGAAACTGTTTGACCAATGCATCGTCGTCGATGCCAACAAGACCCTGCCGTTTGAGGACAAATCGTTCGACGTGATCTGGTGCAGCGAGGTAATCGAGCATCTCGCCGATGCGAATTTCACGGTAGGCGAGTTTCGCCGTGTCCTGAAGAACGGCGGCGTCATGTACCTGACCACGCCGAACAGTTATTTCTGGCTGATGCGCCCATTGCACTGGATCGGCCTGCCGCCAAGTCGGCTACAGCGCCAGGACCACACGCTGTTTTTCAATGTCGACGCGATCCGCAAAATATTTCCGAACGCAGAGCTCTTCGGATTCTTTCCCTACATGATTGTGAAATTACAAATCCGTAGGATGATCGGGCCGCTCAGCCCCACCTTTGTCATCGTCGAGCAGAAAGGCTCCGGATCGTAGATAGGCGGTGAGTGCCGCAGCATTCCGGCACGGCGGCCTGGCGACAGCAGCTGGATCGGGAGTCGTGCGAGGCTCGTGATCGGCCCGTCTTATTTGATTCGGTCCCGGCAATGACGGTGTTATTCGGATGGCGCCGGCCGACTGGGCTTGCGCTTATCCACATACAGGGCGTCGTTCAACTCGTCAGCGTCGAGGCGATAAATGAGAATCGAGTAGCCGACGTGATCGTCGTAGGGCTGGTCCCGCAGGTACGCACACAGCTTGGCGAACCGCACCTCCTGAAAGCGCTGGAACAGCCAAGGAAACTCGGGTTCGCGCTCCTGCAGCCGCTTCAGCAGCGTTGCCTCGTCGTCCGGCGGAACATCTTCGAACTCGCGCATATGCGGCAAAAACCGCCAATAGATGTCTTCTTTTTTCGTCGTCCATTCCTGGATTCCCGGCCGATAGACCTGCTGCAGATGGGTTGCGCTGATACAATAAATACCGGGGCCGAGTGCCCCGGTGCCGATGCTCTGGCGCCCGTTGTAAGCAAACGATTCGTAGGGCAGCGCGTACGCCGGGACATTGAAGAAGCGCGGCGGTCCGCTTCCAAAAAATGCGAAATACGCGGTCTCGCCCCGGGCATTTTTATCGAGCCACCCGCGCAAGTTATCGATATCCTGGCCCCAGTCGAGGGAGCTGTCGACCAGATGCCGGTAGCCGTTTCCGGGACCGCCGGCGATCCAGTTGAAGTACGCCAGGTAATGGGGATAAATGCTGAGGGCCGCGATTACCATCATCCCCGCGAGTATGGGCACGATGGGTTTGAGCACCCGCGAGGGATGGCGCACCAGCCCGATAGCGCCGCCGGCCAGGACGAACATCGGCGGATAGGTCGGCAGAATATGCCGGTGCCCGATGTTCAGGTTCATGCACAACATCAGCACCCAGTAGCTACCCAGCAGGAGCCACAGCGGCGCTGTGCGATATAATCCGGAGAGAAGCTGGCCACCCATGCCCATCGCCCTCTCCTTTGCCGCACTCGCCGCTCGCCGCCAGCCCAGAAACGTGGCCCAGAGTGCACACAACAGAATGGCCATCAGCGGCAGCGGCGTCTTGTACAGGAAACATTTCGGGAAGAAGGCGCGAAAGCCGGTCAGAGAATGTTTGCCATCGAGAAACGACGCCCGACTGGCCGACACTTTTGCAGCCGTCGCGATCGAGTACAGATACAATTCGGGAAAGAGTTCGTACTTGCGGCAGAACTCGAGGACCGGCTTCACCCGCGATTTTTCACCGTATTGGTAATCCCAGGGATCGAAGCCGGAATCGCGATCGAACGCCATCAGCAGCTGTTCCTTGCCGACGACGTTGTGTTTGAAGGCGTCGAAGCGAAAGCCGTAGGCCGCCCAGATGCTGCCGTAGACGATCACAAAATTGATGGCCAGAATGATGGTACAGGCGAGAAGTTTTTCCGGTTGGCGGGTCAACTCCTTGTTGAATTTCGGCACCTGGACGTGAAGCGATTCCTTTGAAAGGATGCGGATCAGAATCAGCAGCGCAAGAATCGGCAAGACGAAAAATGCGGTTAGTTTGGAAAGAAACAGGGCCGCGAATCCGAATCCGCTGGCGAGCAGCGTGAGGATGGTCATGCGGCGTAGCACCGCCCATGTGGCGGCCAGCGCGCTGAGGTAGAACACAGCCACGAACAAGTCGGTGGTGACCAGGCGGCAATGGGCAAGCATGGTGGGACTGAACGCATACAGGAGGCAGGACAGGATACCACCGGTGTCCCCGAAGATACAACGCGACCAGAGAAAAATCACCAGCCCCAGAAACACGCTCATAACCGCCATCATGGATCGGCTGCGCTGCAGGATCTTCTTGATATCATTGCCCATGACGTAAAAGAACTGCAGGCCGTAGGAGAAGATGTCCGACTGGTACCAGTTTTGCTGATCGTACGGCGGCATGTTTGCCGGCACGGCCACCAGCGGGTTGGTGGCCCACAGCGAGGAAAGCGGCGGGTGTGCAGGCGCCATACGAAAGTCGCCGGTCTTCCAGTAGGTGTATCCGCGGGTCACATGGTATGATTCGTCCCAGGTTGGGCTTTTGTGGCGGACGCTCGAGACCGCAATGATGAAATGCACGGCGAGCAGGCCGGCGACAATGCCCGCGACCTGCTTGCCGGAGAGCTTGCCGCGCGCCGCCGCCCGGTATTGCCGGTTATTTCCCCGCGGCGTACCCGAATGACCACCGACCGCGCGCTTCTCGGCCGGCGGTGTTAAATCCGGTTTCGCATCATCCTTGGATTCGGCGGCGGGATTGAACTCGCGCACTTGCCGGCTGTCATCGCGCTTTTTCGATTTGCGTCGAATTGATACCTCGTCGTTTGCGATCACACTAAATTCACTCCGTCTGTGTTGGCTCGATATAATACTAATGTATAGAGTAATGGTCAGTGCGTCATGTCTAACACATTGGATAACATGGATCATATCAGGCGAACTCAAACAATCCGTTTACAATCTTTACATGGCTAATTAGTGGCTGAACGAAAACCCTACGGCGGGGGCCTGCCGTTGCTCCAAGGGGATCCGTCCGATGTGAGTTTGAGGCTGGAGCGACTCAGTCGGCTATTGGCGACCTCCTCCACCGAGCCTCCGCCGCGAATCGGGAAATCGCCGGTTTTCGTTCAGGCACGAATCAGCCCAAACCGAGGCCTAGGGTTTGCCAAAAGTGTAGGTACCCCCCGGACACGCAGGAGGCCAAGCTGAAATCCCTAAAGAAGAAATCCGAAGACCGCAGCAGCAGAAAACAGGTGCGCATACAAGGACTGCTGGTGGGCGCGCTGGGCGCGCTGCTGTACCTGAACACCCTGGACCACGGCTATGTGCTGGATGATTTCAGCGTCATCAAGAACAACTGGGTCGTGCAGCAAGGCGTGGACGGCACAGACACCATCCTGAAGACGCATTACCGCTACGGCTACTTTAGCAGTCATTACCCGCTGTACCGACCCCTCTCGCTGATCCTGTTCGCGCTGGAGTGGCACTTCTACCCGAATGAGCCATGGGTGGGGCATTTCATGAACGTACTCTGCTACTTCCTGTTGGGGTTCGTGCTGTTCCAGGTGCTGGTCCGGCTGATGGCGGGGCTCAACCCCGCGCTGCCGTTCATCACGGCCCTGCTGTTCATGGCCCACCCCATCCACACCGAGGTGGTGGCCAACATCAAAAGCCGGGACGAACTCCTCTCGCTTCTATTCTGTCTGCTGGCGCTGGAGTTTCTGCTACGGTATTTGCGGAGCGGCAAGGCAAAGTACATGGCACTTGCACTCGGCAACTACTTCCTCGCCTTCCTTTCGAAAGAGGGGGCCGTTACCTTTCTGGCCGTGTTTCCGCTGGCGGTGTGGTGTTTCACGAACGTGCCTTTGAGGAAAAACTTGCGCTCCTCCTGCCTGTTCCTTGCGCCCACGGTGGTTTACCTCCTCATCCGGCAAAGCGTGCTGGGCGACCTGGTGGAGATGACTGCCCCCGTGGTCGACAATATGCTGGTGAACGCTGATCTGCTGACGCGCTGGGCCACCGCCACGCTCATCCTCGGCAAATACCTGCTGTTGCTCATCTTCCCGCACCCACTGGTAAGCGACTACAGCTACAACCAGATCCCTCTGACGGGTTTCGGAGACGTGCGGGTGCTGATATCATTGGCGGTTTATGTGGGACTGCTGGTGCTGGCGCTGAGATTCCTGAAGCGAAAGCACATCGCGGCCTTCGGGATACTGGTTTACCTGATGACCATCTCGCTGCCGTCCAATCTGTTCTTCCTGATCGGCACAAACATGGGCGAGCGACTGCTCTTCGCCCCATCGCTG